>NZ_NKRG01000007.1 GCF_003351105.1 Thermosipho africanus Ob7 | reverse complement strand
AGTTCACCATCGCTTTCAAATGCTATCAGATACGATTTACTTGAAGGAAAACATGTAGAAAAAGCTTCAGAAAAGTTGGAAATTTTCAACCAAATTTTAAAGAATACAGAAAAATTAGAAAAAAACGAAGTATAGGAGGAAAAAATGCTCTGGTCTTTTATTCTTTCGTTTTTATTATCACTTATATCACTTCCTATAATAAGAAAAATATCTATTAAGTATAACATTCCATATTTTGGTGGATTATCTATTATTTTTTCACTATTACTTTGTACACCGTTTAATATTTTTCAAAAATTTTATATTATTATATTTGGATTTTTAGGTATTTACCTTGACTTTAAAACAATAAATTATTTGATAAAGCTTTCTATAGAAGCATTATTAGGGTACCTTGCAGTAAGTCAATATTTATCAAATCCCGTTGATTTAATAATAGCTATTTTATTCTTTATATTCATAATTAACTCAATACAAAATAAAGAGGAAAAAAGAAATCCTCTTTCTATTGTATTTTTAATCTCCTCACTTTTTTTAGTTTTAACTATCTCAGTTCCATTCAATAAATACTTTCTACTTTCCATTTCTGGCTCTTTAATCGCTTATGTAATTTATAATTTCTCAACAAGAAAAATTTTCCTGGGAAACACAGGAAAATACGCTATTGGAAGTATTTTTGGAATTTCAGTAATTTCTTCCCTTTCAAAGGGATATGTATACTTTTTTGCTTCTATCATAGTTCTTTTACCATATTTATTAGATACAGCTGCGGGTATATTTAGAAAAATAATCTACAAAAAGCATTCGATAGAAAATGACAAAAATAATATTTTTAATAAAGTGTTTGAAAAGGTAAAAGATAGGAGAAAAGCTGTATTTGTTTTTCTAATAATATATTTGTTCTTTTCACTAAATGGATTTTATTTTCTTTTTAATCCATATATTTCTTTATTTATCTCTGTCTTATTTTCAATCTTTATAATTTTCAAATTAGAACTTTTTAAATATGACGGTGATAATAAATGAAGAAAAAAGCAATCTTTATTTTCATAATAATCATACTTTGGATCTTACTAATATTTTATTTTTCCTCACGTAATCCTCTTTATTCATCGCAACAATCATCTTTTGTCACAAAGATATTAAGAAAAATAGATCAGATAATAGACTTTTCAGATACCACATTGTTTAAAAAGGTGGAAATACTTATAAAGAAATTATGGTTCAAAACCCAATACGTTCCTGCGGAAATGTTAGTAAGAAAAACCGCACATTTTGGCCTATATTTTATACTAGGTTTTATCAGCTTTTTTGGTTTTCATCTGCTTATTAAAAATATTTTTTCGATCCTACTTGCTATAACCTTTCCAAATCTTATAGCAGTTTTAGATGAATATACCCAGCAGTATTACAATCGTGGTTCCTCATTAAACGATGTAATTATTGACCTATCAGGCATTACATTTGGTGTTGCTTTCGCAGTTATTGTATACTATACTTTCAAATTAATAAGGAAAATTTTTAAGAAAAAAGGAAATTCTGAAAATTTACAAAACTAAAGAAAGTGTAATAATTATTATATTATCGTGTAAAATGAGAATGGTATAATCAATTTGAGGTGGTTATATGCGCATAGTAACGGTGGGTGTATTTGATGGAGTACATAAAGGCCATCAAGAAATTCTAAACTCTCTAAAAAATCTTTCAAAGAAATATAATGCATCTCCTGAAATATATACAATAGTTTTTCCAATGGAATATTATACAGGAAATTTCGATGGTCTCTTAATTTCACTTGAAGATAGAATTACCCTACTTGAAATGTACGGCAACGTTTATACATTAAATCTTCACGAGATTAAAGATCTTTCACCTTACGATTTTTTTGATTTTATTTCAAAAGGCACCAAAGCAATAGTAGTTGGTCAAGACTTTAGATTTGGAAAAAATGCTGCAGGAGATATAAAGTTACTTGAAAATCTTTCAAAGGAAAAAAATATTAATCTTAAGGTGATCGATGATCTAATAATAGATGGTAAGAGAGTAAGTAGTACTTTAATAAGAAAGCTATTGAAAGAAGGCAACATTCAAAAGGTAAATTACCTTCTTGGAAGAAATTACCCTATTTATGGAAAAGTATACAAAGACAAACAACTTGGACGCAAATTAGGCTTTCCAACAGCAAATATTAGAAGATCCAAAGAGTTAATTACTCCAAAATTTGGAGTTTATCTATGTAAAGTTTATACACCAAAATTACATTTTGGATTAATGAATATCGGACTAAGGCCAACTGTTGAAAAAACAAAAAGCGTTAAATACGAAGTTTACATTCTTGATTTTAACGAAGACTTATACGGCAAAGAAATTAGAGTTGAACTCCTTGAATATTTGAGGGAAGAAACAACATTTGATAGTATCGATGCTTTAATTGAGCAAATGAAAAATGACGAAAAGGTTGCAAGAAAGTTATTGGAGGAAAAATATGGAAATTGAAAAAGTTGCAAAGTTAATAATTGAGAATTTTCCAAGGGATCATAAAGAAAAAGATCCCTTTAAAGTTTTAATAACAACAGTTCTAAGTCAAAGAAGCAAAGATGAAAATACCGAAATTGCCGCTGAAAATCTTTTTAATAAATATAAAACACCGCTTGAACTTTCAAAAGCAAAAGAAGAAGATATATATGAATTAATAAAACCAGCAGGTTTATACAGGCAAAAAGCAAAAAGAATCATAGAAATTTCAAAAATAATAGTTGAAAAATACTCTGGAATAGTACCAGATAGTTTAGAAGAACTCTTAAAACTCCCAGGTGTTGGTAGAAAAACAGCAAATATAGTTTTATACGTTTCTTTTTCAAAACCAGCATTAGCAGTTGACACTCACGTTCATAGGATTTCAAACAGACTTGGGTGGGTAAATACAAAAACTCCAGAAGAAACTGAATTCAAACTCATGGAAATACTTCCTAAAAATCTTTGGGGGCCTATCAATGGTTCTATGGTGGAATTTGGAAAAAAAGTATGTAAACCTGTATCTCCAAATTGTAAAATATGCCCAATTTCAAAATACTGCAAGTGGGAGGGGAAAAGATGATACCTTTATTTGATATTACAAGACAATATTCAAAAATCAAATCAGAAATAATCGAAGCAATTGATAATGTTCTTTCAAATGGAAGGGTAATTCTAGGACAAGAAGTTGAAAGATTAGAACAAAATATTGCAAATTTTATTGGTGTTAAATTTGGAATAGGTGTTGCAAATGGAAGCGATGCACTTGTTATTGCATTAAAAGCAATGGGAATTAAAAAAGGTGATAAAGTAATAACAACTCCATATACATTTTTTGCTACAGCTTCGGCAATTGTTAGAAATGGTGGTATCCCTATATTTGTAGATGTTGACAGTGAAACCTATAACATTGATCTAAATCAGGTTGAAGAGATACTAAAAAAGGAAAAGGTATTTGGTATAATCCCTGTTCATCTTTTTGGACAGACTGTTGATCTTGAAGGGCTATATTATTTAAAAGAAAAGTATGGCATAAAAATTCTTGAGGATTGTGCTCAATCAATAGGCTCAGAAGGGATTTTAAATGGTCAAGTCAAAAAAAGCGGAAGCATTGGAGATGCTGCTATTTTTTCATTCTTTCCAACTAAAAATTTAGGGGCATATGGCGACGGGGGAATGATCGTAACAGACGATGAAAAAATATATGAAAAGGCAAAAATGCTTAGAGTACATGGTGCAAAAAAGAAATATTTTCATGAAGAAATAGGTTTTAATTCAAGATTAGATGAAATTCAGGCTGCAATTTTAAATGTTAAATTTAAATATCTAAATTCATGGACTGAAAATAGAATTAAAATTGCCAAAAAATACAAAGAAGAATTTGAAAAACACAAATTAGAAGTAATATATCCGAAAATTCTTAATAAACCATACAAATACCACGTATTCCACCAATATGTAGTAAAATTCAAAAGTAATAAAATAAGAGAAAAGGTTAGAGAATATCTATCGGAAAACAAAGTAGGAACGAGCCTTTATTATCCGGTTCCGCTTCATCTTCAAAAGTGTTTCGCTTATTTAGGATATAAAGAAGGAAATCTCCCTGTTTCAGAAGAACTTTCCAAAACAACTCTTGCTCTACCAATATTCCCAGAATTAGAAGAAAAAGAAATTGAAATAATTGTTCAAAAAATAAAAGAGGCTATAGAGGAGGTAGAATAAAATGGAAAACAACACACTCGAAGAATTAGTCAGGAGATATTTAAAGGTAAAAGAAACAATAAAGGAATTAAACAGAGAGAAAAAGGAATTAGAAGAAATGATCGTAGAATTTGTAGAGCATATGGATATAGATAACATTATAGTGGATGGGGTTATGGTAGAATTTGCTAGAAAAACAAAAATCCAAATAAAATAAAGCTTTTTCTATCTTTATTTCTCAAGGGGGAGGAGAGAGTATGGAAAAGTTCTTTAAGCTGAAAGAAAGTGGCAGTTCTGTCAGGACCGAGATTATTGCAGGTATTACTACATTTTTAACTATGGCTTACATCATATTCGTAAACCCAAACATCTTGATCAACGTTATTCCCGGTGCAACTCCTGATAGTCCTCTTTACGCACAGTTTTTTGGTGCATTCATGGTTGCAACTATATTAGGTGCCGCAACTGCAACTTTAATTATGGGACTTTGGGCAAATTATCCATTTGCACTTGCACCTGGAATGGGGCTTAACGCATATTTTGCTTTCACTGTTTGTGGAAAACTAGGAATTGATTGGAGAGTTGCACTTGCCGCAGTATTTGTAGAAGGTATATTGTTCATTTTACTTGCAGTTAGCGGCGTTAGAGGATTTGTAGTTAAAGCAATACCAAATTCAATTAAACTTGCAACAAGTGCTGGTATAGGACTTTTCATAGCATTTATAGGACTCAAAAGTGCTGGTATAGTAGTTGCTGATGGTGTAACTTACGTAACACTTGGTGACTTAACTTCTCCAACTGCTTTAGTAACAATAATCGGATTTTTCATTATCGCTATTTTGTTTGCACTTAGAGTTCCTGGTTCAATTTTAATAGGTATTCTAGCATCAACATTTATAGGGATGATACCTGCTTTTAATGTAACAAACTTTCAAGGTGTAGTAGGAAAAATACCAGATATCTCTCCTACATTTTTCAAATTGTTTGAAAAATTCTCATGGGCCGATCTTGCAAGTGGAACATTCTGGATAGTCGTATTTACTTTCTTCTTTGTTGACTTTTTCGATACTCTTGGAACATTAACAGGACTTGCCGAAAGTGCAGGATTTATTAAAAATGGTGAATTTCCAAGGGCTAACAGAGCTTATCTTTCTGACGCGGTTGGAACAACTGTAGGTGCATTATTTGGAACTTCTACAGTTACTACATATATCGAAAGTAGTACAGGTATAGCAGAAGGAGGAAGAACTGGACTCACTGCAGTAGTTGTTGCAATTTTAATGCTTTTAATGCTGTTTTTTGCACCTCTTGGAATGAGCATTCCAGCTGCAGCTACCGCACCCGCTCTTATATTTGTTGGAGCGTTAATGCTTAAAGGTCTCAAAGGTGTTAACTGGGATGATATAACAGAAGCACTACCTGCCTTCATAACAATGATAATAATGCCTCTTACATATTCAATTGCAAATGGTATAGCACTCGGTTTAATTGTCTATCCAATCGTAAAAACATTCAGCGGTAAAACAAAAGATGTTCACTGGCTCAATTGGATTCTTGCATTCTTGTTTGTACTATACTTAATTTATTTAAGAGGATAAATATATCAATAGCAAAATAAAAAGCAGCCGCACATGCGGCTGCTTTTGTTGTAATTTTTGATACTAATTATTTGACATTTATGGTTCTGAACACATCTTCTCCACTTACAGTTACAATTTCAGAAGCATCTTCAGTAAGCGACAACAAATCCAAATCTCCAGTTTCGTCTGGTAATTCTACATTCTTATACACTTTTATTAGATATTCACCATCTTTCCACTTTCCAAGATTAAATTCTCCATACTTGTTAGTCATCGTAATTCTTAATACAGTTGATTCATCAGTAGGCATTAAAGCTACTATAGACAATTTTAAAGGATTTCCGAATTCAAGAACTTCACCATTTATAAAATACAACTTTCCTCTTCTAAATGTTGGTTTTAACACTGGATTTAAAATATATACATTTGATGATCCTTTCTGATGTAGAGAACGTGCTAAATCAAAATCAAGTACTAATTCCCCACCACTTAGAATGTTTAATGCAGATTTAATTACTTTAACATCTTTATTTTTAACTTCTACAGGGTATTCTTCTCCTCCAACTGTTACAGTAGCTTCTTCAATTGTTAGTCTTAACTGAGTTAATGACGCATTTTCAGGAAGTTCAATATTAAACCATGAAACTTCTGTTCCAGCAAGACTTAATATATCTATAGTAGTTGCAACATTAGTAGGTGTTGCCCATTGCCCTTCCTCATCACCTACTGAGTAATGATATGTAAAGGAAGAAATATCAACTGTTAATTTATCAATATCTGAAACTGGTCTATCTGTTAAAAGCAACGAAACCGTTGTAGTCTTTTCAAATAAGTTTAAACAACCAAAAAATGCAAATAAAATAATAAATAAACTTGAAATAACTAATACTTTTCTCATAATTCACACCTCCCTTTTAGGTATTAATTCATTTCAAATAATATTTTACCAAATTTTATTCATTTTTTTATTATATTCTGATAAAAAAACTCCGAAGCTATCTAGCTTCGGAGTCTTAATTTTTGCTTTTTATTCTTTAACTATATTTTCAAGATATTCAATAATCTCTTCTTTCGTATTCAGTGGTGTAGCTTCAAACAATGTATTTGACCAATCTAAAATTACTGCTTCCCACATATTATCAGTCATTTCTTTATAATTATTTAGTAATTGTTTTGCATTATATTTTAGATCATTTTCAACTAATTTGTAATGTGCAATAAACCTTGCATAACTTTCATACACCATTGCATAACTAGGTGGGTTATTTATCATTACTTCAATTTTTCCCTTAATACTAATTATTGAATCCGTATTTAAGCCCAATTTTTGAAGTTCTGATAAAAATTCATTTAAATACTTTACGCAAATTGAAGGCCAAATAGTATCTTTTGCCGTATCATACCAGCTTATGTAATTCTTTCCTATCAACGTTTTCATATACGTTGCCTCAAGTGATAGATAGTTATAGTTCAAAAATCCTTCTTTTATTTTATCAACTGTATCTTTAAACTTATTTACTATTACCTTTATTGCTTGTGGATGAACATTTTTAGACAAAAGCACATCTTCTATCTGCATGCTGTAAGATTCCTTTAAACTTTCCACTTGATTTTCAAAACTTTTAACATATTTTGCAACATCTTTTCTTGCTATTTCATACGATTCCTTATAATCATTCTTTATTTTCTCAAGCGTATATATAGATTCTTGAAATCGTCCATTTTTGTAATACTCAAATGCAGTTGCATGGATAAAATCTATAACACCATTTGGAACACCCCAAATGCCTTTTAAAGACATATATTTTGCTGCTTTTATTTCCATCTTTGAAAGCCAATCTAAAAATTCAACTACTGATGGAATTGTAGGTGGTTGCAATTTAAATACCATGCCTGCAAAAAATCTGTATATGTCTTGACCTCTTGATGCTTTTGAAATATTAGGATTTTTCCAATCTGGGAATCTATTCCAGCCACCCGGCATATTAACTATCGTTTTTTTGGAATAATTAACATATCCATCAAAAGTTTTTATAACTAGTTCTTTAACATATTCATAATATTCTGAATCTTTTGGTAGATATGAAAGTAATTCCTTAAAGAGATTGTGTAAACTATGGTACCTCATAGCAATTGCTTTGTAGGTATTTCTTTCATTAAATGCAAGAAGTGATGTTTCATATATACCAATAGAATCTATTAATGCTTGAGTTGTAGCAAAATCAAATTTATCCAAGATTTCCATGTGCTGTTTAATATATGGAGTAAGTTTTGAAAGCCATTTGTACTTATATTGCTCTGCAATTATCTTTTGATAATCATCGTATTCTTGATTAAATATCTTCTCGTAACTAGTCTTTATATTGTTTTTCATCTCTTGCACTCTAAAATCTTGAACACAAAGAGTTGCAAGATAAAAATATGATTTTCCATATGTATGTTCTACACTTACACTTTTCAACAACTCCTCTTTTGCAGTATCATAATATTGTTTTGCCATTTTTGGAAGTTTTACTTTTTGCTCTTTTAATTGTTGAATCTGTGAAAGTATCTGACTTCTTACATTATTTATTGCTGCTATTCTTTGGTTTTCAATTTCAATTTCATTGTATGGCAAATTCTTGCTTTCATACTCTTTTTTCTTAAGCTCTTTCCAAACTTCAGGTTTTAATTGTGAAAATTCTCCACTGTAATTTCTCAAATCATCAAGCCTACCTTCAAGTTGGCTGATATATGCATCAATTTTAGGATACTCCTCCATTATTTTTGCATATGTAAGGTATGCTGTATTACCATTTTTAAAATTGACTTCAGAAATAAATCTGTTCCATCTTAAATAAGTTGTTGTATAAACTAACAAAACAACAAGTACTGCAACAACGACAGCTGAGATACCCTTTATTTGCTTATATTCTTTTTTAGTAAAGTATGGGCCAATAGCAACACTTGCAAAGAAAGTGGCCGCAAGAGCATTCGGTAAAAGATGCCCTGGAAAACTAAAGAAACTTTGAATTGCAAATCCAACTATAGATATTGAAAGCGATAAAAATAGTAGTAAATCATCCCTGTCCTCTATTTTCTTTGGTATAGTAAAAAAGTAATAAGCTAGGATAATTAAAAGGGCTATTAATAATGAAAAACCAACTATCCCAGTTTCACCTAACACTTGAAAATAATCATTGTGGGCTCTTTTAAAGTTATTCCATCCATAATAAAGTTCTGGGTGTTTTTCAAGATATTCTCCCATTTTTGATATTGATAAAAGTTGATATGTTGCTATCCCACTTCCAAAAATTTTGTGATCTTCCCAAAGTTCTAGAGATGTAAACCACGACAAGAATCTTTCATCTTTACTTGAAACTAAGCTCATAGCAGAAAATCTGCTTGTCATACTTACTTTACCACCATTTGTTAAAGGATTATCAGTATTAAAAACAATCACTATAATAATAGAAATGACAATTAAACTTACAAATAGATATCTTGTAATAGCCCTTATCTTCTTCGGAATTTCTTCATTAACCTTTTTGCCTTTTCTCCATATCAAGTACATTATGATATAAAGTGATGTCATTATTATAATTGCTAGATACTCGGACCTTGTCTGAGAGACTATGACTGCAACAAATCCTATTGCAAATGAAACAAATGCAAAAATTTTCAACAAAGCTACCTGCCAGAATCCTTTAAAAGAAATTTCATTCGAGAGAATAAAATACAAAGCAATTGGAAGAAGCATATCAATGTAATTTGCGGTAAATATAACATTACCAACTGTTGATTTTATAGCTGCCCTTGAAAATGCTTCCCCAACATTACCTAAAAACATAGAATATCCGCCATAAAAATTTAAAAGTGCATCAATTGAAATGACAAAGCCGGTAATCATAAATGTTAGCAAAAACATGTGAATTCTCTTTTTTTCTTTATACTCACTGCTTATAAAAATTGCAAGTAACGCATTAAAAACAACATACAATGCTATATCAATAGATCTTCTAAAATAAAATGGATTATCTCTTAAAACGTTAAATGATGAAATCACAGAAGATATAGAAAATAAAAACCATACAATATGTGCAGGTGTAATATAAAAATTTATCTTTTTTTCTTTAATCCATTTAAATGCAAGATAAGTAAACATTATTGACATAAAAAGTGTCAATATTGCATACTTTGGAACACTGAATTCATATGTGTATTTTGGACTTGCAAACAATGCTACTAACACTATCGCTATTTGAAACAATATGTCCTTGAATAACAAAGATACCCCTCCCTTTATCATTTTAATTTTCATATCAAATTATATCACTAATTTGATATAATTTCATTAATACAAGGAGGTGGATTAATGAAAAAGTTAATTTTAATATTTCTTGGAGTTGGTCTTACACTATTTTCTAATGTTCCAATCGTTAAAATAAATATTACAGCTCCAAGTTATATAGAAATTATTAATGCAACTATTTATGATTCCATAATAGAAAGTGGGAAATTCAAACTTTATTTGCAAGAAGAACTTGAAAAATTGTATAAAGAACTCAGGCTACAAGATTTATTATCAAACAAAAATCTTATATTAAAAGAAAGCAAACAACCAATCATAAATTTTGATGTTGTAATAAAAAATTTGCAAATAAAAGAAGAAAAAATAAAAAAAGACTATATTGTAAACAATGAATCTGGAGATTATATACGAGTAGGTGAAAAATACATTAAAGTTCAAAAAGGGATCTACTACTCATATGATGCAAATACCTCAAGATATATTCCTTCAAAAGAGGGGTATTACATAAAAGGATACGATGGAATTTTCTATACCTTCAATAATTTTTATACAAAGTTTTCACATGAAGAAATAGTATATAAAGTTAGTGGGAAAGTATATTACAATCTTTTTGGATATGCAAACGATTCTTTTAGCTTTTCAAAAGAAATTAAAAAAAGATGGTATAAATGGGATGAAACAATTTTAAAGCCCATGAAAAAAGAAAATAGTCAAATAGAAATTTTGAAGTATATTGCATCAGTAATAAAATCAAACATACTTGAAAATATTAAAAATGCTTATAAATTAGAAGGACTAATTTACGACTTAAAAAAAGACAGAGTAATATTGAACATAGGCAAAAAAGATGGGGTACTACCTGGAACAGTATTTACAATAGCAGAAAATAAAGGCCAAATAGTTATAAAAAATGTTGAAAATAATTATTCAGAAGCAGAATTTTATTACCTAAAAAAACATTCAAAAATAGAAATTGGAGATCAAGTAGTTGAAGATAGTAAAAAAATATTCATTCCTATATCACTTGGAATATACTACACAAGTAATGGATTGAAAATTTCTTTAGGTCTAAGACAAAGAGATGTTTACAATGATAAAAAGGCATTTTTAGTTGTAGATTACTTGACAAATACTCAAAATTACATATTTACACTTGGATATAACATATTCGATTTTTATGAACTAAAAACTTATCTTTCACTATCAAGCAACTATTCAATAGGAGGTATGATAAAGTACGATTTATTTGATCTAATGTTTAATTATTCATTACAAAACAAGACATTTAATTTCGGTGGTGGTTTTTCATGGTAAAAAAACTAATAATCTTAATTTTAATATTTTCAATCTCACTATTTTCAAAAGTTATAATTATTAACGAAAGTGGATTCAACCTCAACATAGATAGTAATTTATTCGACAAAAGTAACGATTTTGTTGTAATAAATATCTTTTCAGTTGAAAAAGAATTGATACAAAGCAAAAAAGTAGAATTTTATCCTGATAGATACGGAAATTACATATATTACAATGGAGACTATTATTACACCAGCAACCGTCAAAGATATTCATATAACCCCAAAAACGATAGATTCATAGTAGATAATAAATATGGGCAATACGTATATGCAAGTCATTTCTACTGGGCTAGGAACGAAAAGCAAAAATATATAAAAAGTAGCTTTTATAAAAAGTACGAAAAAACAATAAAAGAAGAATATTACTATATATCAGGTTATGTAGTAGAGATAAGCTACGAAAATCTATTTTTAAAATCATTTACTCCTTTTGTTTTCAAAGTAAGATCATTAAGTGATATAAACCAACAACTAATGAATTTAAACAAAAACCTAAACAAATTCTATCCAGATAAGATAGATATTGTTGTACATTTCGACGAAAAAATTCCTGAAAAGCTCAAAGCCTTTTTATTAGCAAACCTTCAAGAAGACAATAGATACAATATATACGATAGAAAATATCTATATTACATATTTGAAGAACTAAGACTGAGAGATCTTATAGGTAACCAAATAGAGCTAAAATTTAGAGTTCCCGAATACATAATTTCCGTCAAAAATATTAGCAACTACCAGGAAAATACAACGCAAGATGAAGTATTATTTTTTAGAAACGATATGAATGGACAATACTTGTCAAATGGATACAAGGTAGAAGTTGGTAAATATTATTCTTTCGACGGTAAAAATTACATACCGGACAGAGAAAATGGAAATTATGTAAAGATATTAAACTTTATATGGAAAAAGGAAAGATATACTACATTTTCCAATTTTTACGATGTTATCTCTGTTGATAATTTAAAATATACAAATATATATTATTCAATACTTTTGAACGTTATAGAAACAAAAACAGCAAGAGTAATTTTTTCTAAATATCTAGAAAAAAGTTTGCACTTTCCTGAAATAAGAATACTCGACAGATTTAAAAGTTATGAAACAGAAAGCAAAATAGACAGCTTACTTAACTTATACAAAAGTTTCTCTTCTGACATTAAAAATCTTCTAAAAAAAGCTTTTCCACTTTCTTCAATGGTAAAAAAAGTAGAAAAATTAAACGTTGAACTCTACGATGGAGAAAACATTGGTATAAAACGAGGACAAGTATTTAGGATTTCTGATGACCACTGGACTGAAGGATATTTAAAAATTACTAATGTTTTTGGCACAAGCTCAAGTGGGGATATTTTCTACCTCCTCGATGAAAAAATTGAAAAGTTTTCTCTTGCTTCTGAAGCATTTGAATATCCCTTAAGAGTTGGAATCAGCACAATGATAGGTTTATCAAATTTTGAAGAATATTACCTACTTTTTAATATTAGAAACCTTGATATTAAAGGAAACGACAATTTTTCAGTTGGATTTGGAATTTTCAGTGACTATTATACATTTGAAAATTCAAAAAGAATTTGGATTTTTGATGCCATTTTACGTTT
Source organism: Thermosipho africanus Ob7 (assembly GCF_003351105.1). Classification (NCBI taxonomy): domain Bacteria; kingdom Thermotogati; phylum Thermotogota; class Thermotogae; order Thermotogales; family Fervidobacteriaceae; genus Thermosipho; species Thermosipho africanus. Next base: position 88,749 of record NZ_NKRG01000007.1, on the reverse strand, counting down.
ATATTTTAAAGAAGAATCATTTGAATTTTTGCCAGCTTTAAGAATAAATACTGCAAAAAAATATTCTTTGTTTTCAAATGAAATTTTTGGATTTTTCCTAGATATTTCTCAAAAAGGATTTTCATCAGGTATTGTATTTGGATTTTAATATTTTTTTTAAAAATTAATTTATGCTATAATATCTCTTGGGGGTGAGAAAATGAAAAAGTTGGCAATATTTTTAATTTTCGTTAGTTTACTTTCGTCATTATTTGCAATCACAGTATCAGAAAAAATTGGAATAGTAATACTTCCTGCAAAAATTGGAAATGGTTGGAATATGGATGAAGCAGATTTTCTCATATCAATACTAGAGCAAAAAGCCTTAGAACTTGGAAGATTTAGGGTATTCTCCCGTAATGATTTAGATATGATAGTCAAAGAAAGAAACCTTGGAGATCTAGGAATTGTTGAGCAAACATTTGAAGCTGGAAAGATCTTGGGCGCAAGATATGCAATTTTGTTAACACTCACCGAACTTACATCAAATTATGAAAAAAACGGCTATACTGCAAGTTTAAGACTTTCTTTAAAATTGTACGATCTTAAAACCGGAGAACTCCTTGCTTCAACACCATTTGCAAAAGAAACTTATACAGAAGAAGAGACTCCGCAAAAAGCCATTAATTCCATACTTATGTCTACTGCTGAAGATATGTGGCTATCATTAAGAGAATATTTTAAATTAGAAGCATATGTTTCAAAAATTGAAGGAAACAAAATTTACCTTGCAGGACTTGATCCCAAAATTGCAAAAAATGGATTTATATTCAAATTAGAAACCTCAACTGGAGAAATTGGTTACGCTGAAGTAATAGGAATTGACAGGAATAATAATCTTGTAATTGCAAAATTTAAATATGGAGCAATGCCTTCAGTCTATGACCCTGCAATAGAATATCCTGTATCTTCAATGTTTGGTGGAATAAGTGCAGGATTATACGCAGGAAAAATTGCACTTGGATTTGTGGGATGGCAAAATAATTTATACGTTGAAAGTGGTATTGTTCTTTCCTCTTTTGCAGGTTATATACCAGGCTATGTAACATTGGGAGGAAATTTTGATCTAATTGAAGTTGGGCAACTTACAGAAACAATTTATGGGGGCTTACAAATCTTAGCTATATATGATACAGAAACTACTAGTGAAAATTCATTTTTACCTATATTTGGTATAAATCTTGGTACAAGAATTAAATATGAATTTGAACCTAAATCTGGAATTTTTGTTTCTGTTGGCGCATCTGCTCTATTCCCAGATAGTTTCAGTCAAAGCATTTATGATATATTATTTGGAATGGATACAACTTCATTCTTGCAAATTGGAGCAGGATACTTTATGTCATTCTGATTAGGGGTGAACAAATGAAGAAAATACTTATTGTATTTATCTCTGTCTTACTATTTTTCCTATTTTCATGCGATAATAACTCTACAAGTAGTGAATCAAAAACACCAGCAAACAATGTTGTTATTCCATACGGCTTCATTGGAGCAGTAGGAGAAGGATATGGAAAAACCGATGTTGAATCAGAAGAAATTGCAAAAAAAGATGCTCTAAGGAAAATAGCAGAGCAAATTTATGTGGAAATAAAAAGCGATTCTACTCTCAAAGAAAACCTTACACAAATTATTGAAAATAAACAAGTAAAAGAAAAAGCTGAAACAAAGCTTGAAAATATAGTTAACACAACAACTGATATAGAAATAGTTGGTGTTGATTTTACTTTGATCGATAAAAGATTAATAAATGGCCAGTACTATACAAAAGTATTAGGACTTCTTGACAAAGAAACTGCGTTATTTGCATATAGAACATACTTTGCCATAAAGATAGGACAATCATTACTTGAAGGAAAGATGATATATTCAGCTCAAAAAATTGTTTCTGAATATGAAAAACTCATTTCAGAAAATAAAGATAAACTTCCTGCTAATATGGTTTCGGAGCTTATTTCAACTGTTTCTAAAATAAAAAAAAGCTGGAATGATATAATTGCACTTTACAATGATTTAGAAAACAAAGAAATCAAGACAGTAGAAAATGCATTAAAGTTACTTGAAGCAATTGATAAATTAAATTCTCAATGCATTGATTTTCCACAAGATAAAATAGAACCTTTAAAGGAAAAGGCTAAAACATTTGTCAAAGATATAAAAATTACTTTAAATGGTCCAAAATCAGTTTCAGTAGGTCAAAGAATAGATATCTTTGTAGAGCTGTCTCCAAAAATAAATGGAAATTATACATTTAACGTAAAAGCTAAAAACGCAGAATTTCCTGAGTTTATAACAATAAAAGACGGAAAAGGCACTTTAAGTGGAATAGTAAAAGATAAAGATATTTTAGTAGAGGTATCACTTGGAAATCTCATTTTTGAAAGATACTCACCAGGTACCAGCGAAGGCGCTGGCGTTTCTTCACAAAAAGTAGGAGAGATAATTAGAATCTCATCACAAGGTGTAGCACCCCAACGAAATGCGGCAATTGAAGAAGCGCTAACAATGGCTGTAAAAAAAGCAATTGGAATTGTATTTTCTCAAGATGTTAATTTATTACTTTCTATTCCAGTTGATAAAGATTTAGTTAATGCACTTTTTGGAGTCTTAAAATATGAAATTGTAAATGAAAAATACGAAAATGGAACATACAATATTGTTATCAATGTAAGTTTCAACAGAGATGAATTTAAAGATTTAGTTACCAAGATAATCAGTCAAAAACCAGTTGGATATGCAGTTATAGTTGTAAATAATGATCAATATGGATATATCGAACCAATTTTTGAAAATAAACTCTTAGAATCTAGCATAAACTTAGTATCAAAAGAATATTCAAGAAAACTTGCACAATACTCAGATCCAAATATTCTCTCAAAACTTGCAATCCTTAGTGCTGCAAAATATGTAATAAATATTAAAGTAAATTATGGTGAAGCGTATTCTAGCGAATACAAAATATGGTCAATGAGACTATTCTTAAATGTTCAAATAATAAATACCTTAACGGGACAAATAGTAAAAAGTGAAAACTTTGAAGATGTTGCAGCAGGTGCTACAAAAGAAGCCGCTTTATCAAAAGTCCTAAATTCTGAAAAATTTTCTGATTTTATAAACAAGTTAATTGAGGAGCTAAAAAAGCCTTACTCATCTGCAGAAAAATCTAATGTAGTAAGAAAAGTAAATCTAAAATTTTATTTTGAAAAATCAACATACATATTAATTATGAAAGATTATTTATCAGAAAAATTTGGAAAAGTAGAATTAATCGAAAAAGAGGAAAATTTTGGAATATTATCACTAAATACAAATTTAACAAACGAAGAAATTATAAGTATAGTAACCTCATTTAGAAATTTAAATATTAAAGTTCTAAAAGCATCCCCCAACCAAATAGAATTCAAAATTAATTAAAAATTATTCCCACCTTACCAATAAAGTAAGGTAAGGTGGGGGTTCATCAAATGCCTCCACATTAATCCTTCAACCCAAGTGTTCTCCCGAACTTGAAAAAATTGTTTTTTAATTTTTTATCTATTTTTACCATTATATAATTAATTTTATTTATCAATTTAAAGGAGGTGAGTAGTATGAAAAAGCTTTTGTTTATTGTTTTAGTTATTAGTTTAGCAGTTTCAGTTTTTCCATTCTTTTTAGGAGTAAGTGGTGGAAAAGAGCTAGGTGGTAAAAATAGATACATTCTAGGTGCAGAATTAGGAACTTACCAAAATTTACTTGGGCTTTCAGTAAACGTATTTTATCCGCTCGCGGGTTCAGAAATCGATACATTTGAAAATGTTAATCTTTCAGAAATTCAATTAATCGAGATTGATCCATATTTATTACTTGTTTTGAACTTGCTTGGCACAAAAATCTATGCTGGAGCAGCACCTATATTGATTGCAAATGTTCAAAGTGGTGAAATAGGTCTTTACTCTCAAGAAGTGTTCCATGCAAAAGTAGGAATAAAATCTGGAACTGGCATTGCATTTTCTTTAGAGGCTATAACTACATTTAACACGCAATTTTTAAGCACTGGAATATACACAGTAAACTTTGGAATAGGACTTTCATTTTAAAAATTTAGAAGGAGGTGAGTAAAATGAAAAAATCTTTGTTAATAATATCTATTTCTGTATCACTTTTGATAATTTTATTTAGTTGTACAAATATTCCAACACTTCCACAAATTATACCTGCTGATCCAGAGGGGGTAACCAAACCTGATCCAAGCTTGTATAATGATTTACAAGTGTATATTTCCAGCGATAAAACACCATTTTTGGTTCCAATTTCAATTCCCGACTATGTAAGAGTTAAAATTAGTGTTCCTGAAATATCGAATTTAACTGAAGAAAATTTGAAAGTTTTTGAAGATGGTAAAGCACAAGGATTTTTAGTTTTTAAAGAATCAGAAACACGAAGTAATATAGATATAATGATTGTACTGGATACAACTGGTAGTATGGGTTCTGCTATAGAAGGAGTAAAAAGTAGCATAAAAAACTTTATTGATACATTGGAAGCTAGTGGCCTTGATGTTAGAGTTGGAATAGTACCATACGATGATGCAGCCCCTGCAAAAGACTTAACTATTACAAAACCATGGCAAGATTTAACTGATCTAAATACTGCAAAAAATTTTGTAGATGAACTATATGCATATGGTGGGGCAGATTTTCCTGAAAATCCATATGCTGGAATAATGTATGCATGGAATAATGCCTCTTGGAGACCTTCTTCACAAAAAATTATTATATTAATTACTGACGCTTCAGCTCACTATAAATCTGAGGAATATCCGGGAGATGCAGCAGGTGAGACATTATATGATAAAGATGAAGTAATCTCAGCAATTCAAGGATACGTTACCGTTCATGGGGCATTTGTACCTGGTTGGTATAGTGACTCAACAACAGACTATACATCTCCAGATGATCCTAGAGAAATAGTTCAAAAAACAGGTGGTATAATAAAATATACTGATTATTCCGGAAATGTTGATTTAACAACTCTTGGAATATTAGAATATGTTCAATCAAGTTGGATAATTGCATTTGAAAGTGACTCACCAAGTGCAACTCACACCATCGAAGTTTTCATTGAAAAGGATGCAAGAAAAGGATACGGTATATTAGAAGACATTTCTTATTAAATAAAGTTATTTATATATAACAAAAAGGAATGGCTTTTGCCATTCCTTTTTTACTAATTCATCTAAAAGGGCTATTTTTAAAATCTAATCTATATCTGGAAGTTTTCTTTCTGAAAAACTTCTTTCAAATAGTAAAGCAATGGAAAATAACTTACTTTCTTCGAATGCCCGTGCTGAAAAAGTAAGGCCAAAAGGTCCTTTCTCAGTAAAGCCTGCTGGAACAACAATTGACGGATACTGTGCTTTTGCTGTAATGTGTGCACCATAATTTGCTGGGAACAACAGAGCATCAAGAACATTTTCATTAAATAATCTATCTATCTCACCTTTTGCATACTTTCTATCATTTAAAAGATATTCTATGTATCTTCCATCTTTAATATCAGTTGCATCTGAATTAAGCAAGATATTCTGCCCATAGGGTATTGCATCTCTATTTTCAAAATTATACTTTATAATATCACTCAACGTTTTAACCTTTAAATTTTTATCTTTTAGATAATTATTAATCCCCAATTTAAACTCATAATATAAAACTTCTATGTTATTTATTTTGTTAAGATTTTTAAATTCTACTTTTTTAACCTTCCCACCCAATTTTTCAATCTTTTTTAAATTTTCCAAAAATATATCCACTAACTCCTTATTCATCCATTCAAATATTTGATCTGTATAACCAAATTTCATACCATATAAATCATGAATAATTTCTATTTTACTATCAAAAGAAAAATTTTTAATAAAGTATGTTGCAGGATCTTTATGGTCATATCCAAAAATCACCTTAAACAATTCAAAAGCATCTTCTACCGTTCTTGTTATTGGTCCTGCAGTATCCTGTGTGAATGAAATTGGTATAATACCTGTCCTGCTTACTGTACCTACAGTTGGCTTTAAACCAACGCAAGAATTCATACTAGAAGGCGAAAGAATAGAACCCGAAGTTTCAGTTCCTATCGAAAGAAGTGCTAAATCTGCAGCAATTGCAACTGCTGAGCCAGAACTTGAACCACCAGTGTCAAAATCTCCATAAGGATTTCTAGTCTGTCCTCCCAATCTACTATATCCATTTGGCATTTTAAAAGATACAAAATTTGCAAATTCTGTCAAATTTGCCTTACCTATGATTACACAGCCGGCTTCTCTTAACTTTTTAACTATAAAAGCATCGGAACTTGCAAAATTTCCTTCCAAAGCTTTAGCACCTGCTGTAGTTTGCATTTTATCATTAGTATCAATATTTCCCTTAATAATAACAGGGATTCCATGTAAATTACTCCTTTTTTTACCGTTTCTTCGCTCTCTATCTAAAGCTCTTGCAATAAAAAGTGCATCAGGATTAATTTCAAGAATTGCGTTCAAATTAATTTTTGAAATACGTTCAAGATAAAACTCAACCAGTCTTTCAGAAGTTAATTTACCTTCATCGTAAAAATCATTAAATTTCTTAACAGTTAAATTTTTCAAAATATCACCCTTTCACAGAACCAGCTGAAAGACCGGCAATAATCCTTTTTTGGAAAATCAAAACCAGAATAACCAACGGAGTAGTTACAATTACAGCAGCAGCCATTATTTGACCCCAAGGAATCTCATATTGTGAGGCTCCCTTAAAAAGTGCAATCGCTACAGGAACAGTGTACTTTTCAGGGCGCTGCATAAACGTTAGAGCAAATAAAAATTCATTCCATGCTGAAATAAAGGTCAACAATCCAGTTGCAACAAGTCCAGGAGCCGCCATAGGAAGAACTATTGACCATAGTGTTCTTAATCTTGAACATCCATCAATAGCTGCTGATTCTTCAACTTCTTTTGGTAATTCTCTAAAGAAATTTTGCAAAATCCATGTTGTTAAAGGCAAAGTAATAGCTATATACGGTAGTATCAAACCAGGATATGTATTTATTAAATGCATTTTTCTCAAAAGAACAAACAGTGAACCTAATATGGAAACCTGAGGGAACATGCTAACAGCTAATATCAAAGACATTACTATTACTTTACCCTTAAATCTTAACCTTGCAATGGCGTATGCTGCAAGAGAACCTATCAAAAGTGAGGCAAGCGTTGTGACACCTGCAACAATTACGCTATTTAAAATATTAATATGAAAAGGTCTTTCAGTAAATACTTTAATATAGTTTTCAAAAGTTATTCTTTTAGGAAACAAAGAAGGATAAACTTCAAACAAATCCTTATCTGGCTTTAAAGATGATATTATTGCCCAATAAAAAGGAAAAATACACCATATCAAAATGATAGCAACCAAGAAATACAATATAAATCTATAAATTATCTTTTTTGCCTGCATTTTCTTCACACTCCTTAATCAAACTGGAGCTTTAATGATTTAATATAAATAATTGCAAAAATTGAGATTAATAGAAAAATTATAACTGACAATGAAGAACCGTACCCAAATGAAGCACTTGTAAATGCTCTATCCATTAACAATACTCTATTGTAAACCGACAAAGTTTCTGTACCTACACTTCCACGAGTCATAACATAGACAACATCAAAAACCCTTAACGCATCCAATGTTCTAAAAATTAAAGCAACAGCTATGGTAGGAGCCAGCTGTGGCAATGTAATTTTAAAAAATCTTTGAATCATATTGGCCCCATCAATTTTTGCTGCTTCATACAACTGCTCTGGGATCAATTGCAAACCAGCCAATATTAAAAGAGCCATAAAAGGTGTTGTTTTCCAAACATCTACTTGTATAATAGCCCAAAGTGCTAAATTTGGTCTTCCAAGAATTGGAGTTCCAGGCTCTATTATATGAAGTGCTTCATAAAACCTGGACATAATCCCAAATTGATCATTAAACATCCATCTCCACATCTGAGAAGATATTGCTGTTGGAATTGCCCAAGGAATAAGCATAGCAGCCCTTACAGCCCCACGAAATTTAAAATCCTGATTAACTATCAAGGCAATCATTAAACCCAAAATTGTTTCTAGTGCAACTGAAACGAGAGTAAAAATTATTGTAGTTTTTAGTGCATCCCAAAATCTATAATCATTGAAAAGCCTTATATAATTACCAAATCCAACAAATTGTCTAGGAAATCTTGGGTTTAGACTAAATGAATAAAAACTATCATAGAACGTTTTAAAAAGTGGAAAAAATGCAATCACTGAGATGACTAATATAGCCGGCAAAATCATCCAAAAAGCAATTAATGGCTCCTTCCTCTGCATATACTCACCTCTTTATAAATTGTGGGGGGAAAGTCCCCCACAAATTTATTTTCCAAGCAACATTTTTAGCTCTTTTTCTAGTCTTGAAATTGCTTGCTCAGGTGTTAATTCCCTTGTTAATGCAGCATGTACATATCTTTGGATAGCATCGGAAACTTCTGCATAACTTGCTGTTCTTGGTCTTGGAAGTGCATTAATAAATACATCAAACAATTCAACCATAAATGGATTAGCTTCTTTCAATTCTGGTTTGTTATAAACTTCTTTTCTTGTTGGATTTTGACCTGCATTTACTGCCTTATAAAGTTGTTGCTCTGAACTTGTTAAGAACTTTATAAGTTTTTTAGCAGCTTCTTTTTCTTTTGGAGAAGAATATACATTTATTCCAAGATTCCATCCACCCAATGTTGCTGCATGTTTTCCATCTGGGCCAGGTCCCTTTGGAAGCGGAGCAATTCCAACCTTACCTTTAATTGGTGAATCATCACTATTAGCAAGTGACCATGCATATGGCCAGTTTCTCATAAATACTGCATTTCCTGTTTGGAATATTCTTCTTGCATCTTCTTCCATATACGTTGTAACACCTTCAGGTGAAATTCTATACTTGTAAATTAAATCAACCATGAATTTTAATGCGTCAATAGCTTTTGGGTTATTAATAATTACATTACCATTTTCATCCAAAACATCTGTTCCAAATGACCAGACATATTCCATAAAATCACAAACAAGCCCCTCATATCTTGCACCTTGCCAGACAAATCCTTCAATACCTTCTGCCTTGGAAATCTTTTGCGCCATTTCTACAAGTTCATCCCATGTTTGAGGTGGATGATCATATCCATACTTTTCTAATAAATCCTTTCTGTAATACAAAAGTCCTGCATCAGTAAACCAAGGCACCGCAACAATTTTTCCATCAACGGTAACAGATTTTACAGTTCCTGGCAAAAACTTATCAAGTTCAAAATAATTATAGTCATCTGTTAGGTCTTCTAAAAATGGAGCAAATTCTGGAGGCCAAATTACATCCAGCATTAAAACATCTGGATCACTTTCACCAGCTGCCAAATAAGTAACGTACAAATCATGCCTTTCTGTAGAAGAATCAGGCATTGGAATTACCGTAACAACAATGTCAGGATTTTGCTTCATAAATTCTTTTAATTGTGCATACAAAACTTCTAGTTCCTTTCCCACACCTCCAGAAGTCATAGTAATAGTGGTAATTGAAAATGATAAAGCAAAAACTAAAAGCAAAGAAAATAAAACAAACAGCCTTTTCATACTTCCACCTCCTTATTAGAAATAAATCATAAATATTTTTTCGATTTTCGAATTTATAATATCACATCGCATACATCTTTCTAAACCATTAATAAAACAAAATATTTTCAAATAATATCAAATAATCGCCTCTAATTTTAATTATTTTACCAAAACGAAAAATGAAAAAGTTTACATTTTAATCAATACATTTTATTCAAAAGTAAGCAAAATATCTTTTTATTCTCGATATAACTTTACTAACTGAAATTTTCTACCTATTTTCTGTGATTAGTCATTTTTGTATTTTTTTGGACTGTGATATAATTTTTTCGAAATTCGAATTAAAGGAGGAGAAAACATGAGAGTAGAACTGCCTGTAAGAAAAATTAGCGACTACAATACAGTGGCAAAAGAAGAGGTTGAAGAGTTGATAGAACTTTCAAAAGAATTAAAGGGTCTTAAAGTTGTCCACGTAAACGCCACTTCATATGGAGGCGGAGTTGCAGAGTTACTCTATACTTTAGCCCCATTAATGAATGATCTAGGTTTAAATACATCTTGGGAAGTTTTAGAAGCACCAAATGAATTTTTTAATGTTACAAAAAAACTTCATAATGCTTTTCAAGGAGCCGATATTGATATCTCAGATAATGAATTTGAACTCTTTGAAAAGGTTAATAAAGATAATGCAAAAAAGTTAAATTTGGATGCCGACGCTGTTATAATTCATGATCCTCAACCATTTTTTATACCTTTATTTAAAGATGGAAAGTATATATGGAGATGTCATATTGATACTTCAAATCCAAATTTTAATGTTTGGAATAGAATTACTTACAAAGCAGCAGATAAATACTCAAAAGCTTTATTTCACTTAAATGAATATGTTCAAGAGCCATTTAAACAAATAGCTATTGAATTTCCTCCAAGTATAGATCCATTAAGTGATAAAAACAAGCAACTTCCAAAAAAAGTAATTGAAGAAATTGCTTTAAAGTATAATATTGACCTAAATAGACCTATTGTTACAGTGGTTGCAAGGTTTGATCCATGGAAAGATTTAAAAAGTGCTATTGATGTATATAGGATTTTAAAAGAAAAAGTTGACATACAATTACTCATCGTTTCAGCCATGGCTAAAGATGATCCCGAAGGATGGATATTATTTGAAGATATATTAAGATACGCTGGCACTGATCCTGATATTCACTTTCTAACTGATCTAAAGGGTGTTGGACATATAGAAGTTAATGCTTTTCAAACTATATCAACAGTTGGATTGCACACTGCAACAAAAGAAGGGTTTGGGCTTGTAATATCTGAAATGCTCTGGAAACAAAATCCTGTGGTAGCAAGACCAGTAGGCGGTGTGAAAGTACAAGTAGTAGATGGGTTTAATGGTTTTTTAAGAAATGATATAAAAGAACTTGCTGATGCAATATATGAATTAATAACAAATGAAAGCCTAAGGAAACAATTAGGCAGAAACGCTAGAAAAGTAGTTAAAGAGAAATTTTTAACTACTTCACATCTAAAAAGGTATTTAAAAGTTATAAAGGAGGTTATCAGTTGAAATTAAATAATTCAAAAAAAATACTGTTAAACCTACTCTTTAAAAACGAAGCCTACAGAAATCAACTGCAAAAATCTTTAAAAGTTACTCCTTCCACCCTTTCGTATATATCGGACAATTTAAAAAAGAAAGGGTATATTACTGTATTAAAAAGCGAAAGTGAAACTGTAGGAAGACCTAAACATATAATCAAGATGGACAAGAATTTTTGGAAAAGTATTGGAATTAGAATTGGTAGAGAAAGTGTAAATTTGACTGTTTTTAATGGATACTTTGAAGAAGAAGAAGAGAAAATATCTATAAAGTTAACAAAAAATGATATTGGAAATGAAAACATATCAAGAATTCTAGAGAAAATTATCAAAAAAGTATCATCTTTAGATAAAATAAAAGCTATAGGAATTGCTCTTTCAGGAAATATAGATAAAGACAAAGCAAACTCTAAGATCTTAAAACTTGAAAACTTTAATCCACACTATATAATTAAAAAATTACTTCCTAATGCCACTGTAAGTCTACTTAATGATGTCGAAGCAATCGCAACTGAAGAATTTGTAAAACATGGAGGAAAGAAAATTCTGGTAATAAATTATGGAACTGGTATAGGGGCATGCTTTTATGAATCACATGGAATATACGAAAAAAGTGAAAGAAAAATAATAGAACTTGGGCATTTCTATGCAGGAACAAATGAAAAGTGCTACTGTGGAGCAACTGGCTGCCTTGAAACCATAGCTTCAGATTATGCAAATCTTAAAAGATATAAATTTCCGAACTTAAAAATCGAAGATTTTATCTTAAATGAAGAGTTATACAATAATGACTTAGACGAACTTAGAAACTTGCACAAGACATACGAAAAAAAGGCCCAAGAAATTTACAATGAATCCTTCAAATACCTTGCTATTTTTCTTACTAATATTTTTAAACTTTTCAACCCTGAAAAAATAATTCTTTCTGGTGAAGGTGTAACAAAATGGTTTTCAAATGAGCTCGAAAGAAAAATTCATTCCATTTCTACTTTTTCAGTATCTTTAACGTACAGAGGGCTTAAAAACAACATAGAATTTGGTGCAGCGGTAGATGCTCTGAGAGAATATATCTTAAAATCTAATCTTTAAAAAAATAGGGGGAAATTATCCCCCTATAAATTACTTAACTCATCTGATTTTTGAGATATTTGCTTAATCATTTGCGAAATTTCCTCCTGTTTTCTTCTTAATTCCTTGAATTTTTCCTCAACATCTCTTGCTATAGCCTCTATTTTTTGAACTTCTTGTTGAACATTTTGAGAAAGCTGATTTTGCATTTCCGCCATTTCTACAATTATCTTAAATTCTTCAAACATATCGGACATATCATTTGTATTTTCATCAATTGAATTTAAAACACTCTGATTTTTATCAATTACAGTTGAAAGGTTATTTGACAATTCCACAATTATCGAATTAACTTTTGAAAAAGTTCTTCTTGTACTGCCCACTGTTTCATTTATAGACTCTACCAACCTTCCTGTGTCTTGGGACAACTTTCTAATCTCTTCTGCAACCACAGCAAATCCTTTTCCAGCTTCTCCTGCCCTCGCTGCTTCAATTGCAGCATTTAAAGACAACAAATTAGTTTGTTCTGCAATATCTTGAATCTTTGTTGTAACATCTTCGATCATATCAATACCTTTTGAAAATTCAACAAATGACGCATTAAGAGAGTCATTTACTTTTATAAGATCTTTTGTCATCTTCAGTACAATTGAAAGATTTGCTAAATTTTCTCTGGAAGATTGCTCAATCTTTTCACCTATTTTACTTACTTTGTTGATCTTTTCTGATATTTCGTTTGTCTTTTCCTCTACTTCATTTAAAAATCCGTTAAATTTTTCAAGTACAAATAAAAGATTATTTATGTCACTATCAACAATTTTTGCATTCTCGTATAAACTCAAATCTATTTCCTGAACTTTTTTAGTTGTATCAAAAACAACTTGAGAAAGTTCTCTTGCTTTCTGAGACCATCTTTCAAGAATTTTCATGTTCTCTCTTTCTTGTTCTAGCAAATTGTTAATCTTTTCATTTGCAATTTTTGTTTCATTGTTAATTTCAATTATTTTCACAAAAGCATACATACCAAGGGTAATTCCAAATCCTGTCTGAGCAAGATTAAAAAACATATAGTTTACCTCAACCATTCCTAGGATTGAGAAAATAGACAGTAATATTCCAAATACAACACTTCCCAATCCTAGCGTCACTATTCTTTCTGAAAAATTCTTAGAGTTTTTTACAAAGATATATGATATATAGAATAAAGCAAAAATTGCAAACAGATAAAATTGAGAATAATATTCTCTAACAGTTGAAAGATTTGCAGCAAATAAAACTCTTGCATATAAAATCCAGTAAATTATCGCATAAATCTTGAATAATAGATTTTTCTTTATTTTAAACAAGCTATATGCAAATTCTAACGCAAAGTACATTGATAAAGCAGCTCCTAAAATTACAGTCTTTTTCCAAAATAGTAGTGGAGACATTATTAAATTCATTTCATCCAAAGACAATAAAACTGGACTTAAAACTGTTATTGCTCCAAATAATAAACTTTTATCTCTTATTCCAAAATACATAAGGAGCATTAATATAAATATAGCTACTGCAAAACCTGATGTAAAATGATGAAGCATTTCGTTAGCAAAATTATGTTTTTCAACCACACTCTGAATATCTTTTAAATTACCTATATACCAGCTTGATTCAACGCCACCGACATTTTTTGAATAAAATAAAAATTTTGTTGTCCCATTTAATGGAAGATAATAATACCTATGCCATGAATTTAGATCTGGTCCAGTTAAAGAAAATATTAATTTTCCGTCTTGATAAACTTCTACTTTTTGATTGGCAGTAACCGTAAATGCTACATACTTATTTTTTTGATTTAAAACAACTTCAAATTCATGGAGATCTTCATCATTAAATGTTAAAAAACTTTCATCTAAAAGTGCTCCATCAACTTTAAGTTTTGGCAAAAATTCTTGTAATCCATCTTCTTTTAAATACAAGTTGATTGAAAAAATAACTAAAAGAATTACAATTCCTCCAAGTAAGAAGTAAAATAAATTTTTAAACATAACAAACCTCCCTTCAATCTTTTATCATTCTTTTGATTATTTTACCATATTTTGACTTTAACCATAAATATATGATATAATCTTAACTGACCATATGGTCAAATAGTTAGGAGGTGATTTTTAAATGATTAAGGTTAAAAATTTGAAAAAATATTATGGTAAAAATGTTGGCATCGAAGATGTAAGCTTTGAAGTAAAAGAGGGTGAAATAGTTGGATTAATAGGTCCTAATGGTGCTGGAAAAACAACAACCATTAGAATTTTAACGGGATTTCTAACTCCCAATAGCGGTGAAGCATATATTGATGATAAAAAGATGCCATTTGAAATTGACAAAGTCAAAAAAAATATTGGGTATATTCCAGGAGAAGTAAATTTCTATGGTGACATGAAAATAAAAGATTTTCTAAAATTTAACAGGGCATTTTATCAAAATATAGATCAAGATTATGAAAAATATATTATAAAAACCCTAGGAATAGATTTAAATAAAAAATTTAAAGAACTTTCTCTTGGGAACAAAAAGAAAATTGCAATTCTTCAAGCACTAGTACACAAGCCAAAATATTTAATATTAGATGAACCTACAAGTGGTCTTGATCCACTAGTCCAGCAAAAATTTTACGGTCTTTTAGAAGAACATAAAAAAAATGGTGCGGCAATATTGTTCTCATCTCATATATTATCAGAAGTCGAAAAATTATGTGATAAATTTGCAATGATAAAAGATGGAAATATCGTAAAATTTGGAAATATAGAAAGTTTAAAAGATTTTTCCATAAAATTAGTTAATGTATACGGCTTAAAGGAATGTGATCTAATAAAAAAATACAGTTTCAAAAAAGACTCAAAAAGTTACACATTCGAAATAAGATCAATAGAATTAAAAACATTCTTAAATGATCTTTTAAATTGTGAGTTCAAAGATATTGAGATCAAAAACCCTGCACTTGAAGATGTTTTTTTAAAACTTTATAAATAGGTGGTGAAAATATGAATATACTAAAAAAAGAAATAAATCAAAATATAATAGTCATTCTTATTTGGATGATAGTTATATCCCTTTTTATTTGGATGTTTTCGGCTGCAACAACATTCTTTTTAGATGAAAATACACCTGCTTTAAAAATAATCCAAAATATGCCAGAAAAATTATTAAAAACATTTAATATTGAACTTGACGTTTTATCTAAACCGGAAGGTATCTTTGGAACCGAAGGTATGACATTTATGTTTATTTTCTTTGGAATATTTTCCTCAATAATCGCAAGTAAAATTTTTGCAGGTGAATTTGATAATAAAACAATAGAATATTTGCTTGTTAAACCAGTTAGTAGAACTAAAACTTTTTTATCAAAAATAGCAGCCACAATTTTATTTATAACAATACTCTCATTTACTTTCTTGTTTTCAGAGCATATATTCTTTCCTTTATACGTTAAAAATTTTAGCAAGCTTGTTATGAATTATTTTTTCATTTACATATTTATTTCGTCCATTTTCTTTGCATCATTTTCTACGCTTTTATCTATGATATTTAGAAAAAGGAAGCTTGTAAATACTATATCTATATCGTTTGTCTTTTTAATGTTTTTTCTAAATTCTGTTACCGAAGGTGTTGAAAACTTTGAATTTCTTAGAAAAATAAGCATTTTCTATTATTTTTCAACAATAGATATACTTAAAGAACTAACTATAAATTACAGTGCAGTAGCTGCAATTATCTTTATTTCAACAATTTTATTTATTTCATCACATTACATATTCAAAAATAATGATATTTCAATCTAAGGGGAGGCGTAGAAAATGTTAATTTTAAAAAAAGAATTGAGATCTAATATAAAGTTATTTATAATTTGGGCATTTGTATTATTTTTATTTTCTTACATGATCGCCCCTTTTATAGATACAGTAATGAAAGATTCAGAGGAAATGATAAATTTTATTAAATCACTTCCAAAATTTATGGTTAAAATCTTTAACATTTCTGAAAATTCAATAACTCCAGAAGGATTTTTCGGAATGAAAATAATGATGATGGCTCAAATATTTGCAGGGGTTTTTTCCATAATACTTGCATCAAATTTATTTGCTAATGAATTTGAAAATAAAACAATAGAATATTTGCTTGTTAAACCAATAAGTAGAAAAAAAATATACCTTGAAAAACTAATTGCTATTCTTATTTTCTACACACTCTTTTTTCTAATATTCTGCACAAGTGTGTTGGCGCTCTTTAAGGTATATGTAAGTTACGAATACAGTCCTTACATCTTATTTGGATATTCCCTATATCTATATGTCATTGAAATTTTCTTTGGTTGTTTAACAATTTTTCTATCTGTAATATTTCAAAAAACAATTCTTTCTATATCATTATCATTATCAACTTTTATATTAATGTACATAATCGATATTCTGGGAAGCGCAAATGAAAAAATTTCTTTTTTAAGGTATTTATCAATTTTTAAATATATTTCAATTGGTGATACTATAAACAATAATGTAGTATATATAAATAATTCCATAATCCTTATACTTTTAGGCTTTGTAATTTCTCTGTTCGGACTTAAAATATTTACTAGAAAGGATGTCAATATCTAAATGACAAAAAAGGAAAAAATTATTAAATTTGCCCTAAAAGAATTTGCAGAGAAAGGTTTTCTTGCTGCCTCCACAAATACAATTTCAAAAGCTTCAAAAGTTTCAAAAGGGGCAATTTTTTACCACTTTAAAAATAAAGAAAATCTATACATAGAATGTTTTAAAAAAATCCAAGGTGAATATGAAAAAGAATTTTTGAAATTTTATTCTAAAAATCCTCACCTTGATTTTTTTGAGTTTTTAATAAAATGGAGCTATAAAAAAATTGAAATAGCAAAAGAAAAACCTGAGTATCTTCAATTTTTTAAAACAGTTGAATCTATACCTGAGAGTTTAAAAGAAAAAATTTTAAAATTAAATCAAGAAATTTATTCAAAATATATTCCTTTCTTTTTTGAAAAATTTGAAAAACTTGAATTAAAGGAAAACATGGATAAAAATTTTTCCTTTAAAATAACTTTTGAAATATTGGAATATTTATCAAAAAAATACTACTACGAATTTGAAAGCAACCTTGAAAAGATAATGGAAGAAATAGAAAAAGTTATAGATATAATCAAATTTGGAATACTAAAATAGTATAGATATTCTTTTCAAATGTGATATAATATTTTAGGTTTAAATTGGAACCGTTTCTATGGAGGTGACGTGATGTTAAAGGACTTAGAAAAATATTTAAAAAGCAAAATAAGTGGGCATAAAAATTATGCAATTCCTAAGCTTTGGATACATTCTAGCAAAGAAATATTTGGAAATATATTTGAAGAAAAAGGAAATACAATTTTTGTTGATCCATACGAGTTTTTCTATAAAGTTGTTTCATATATAAACTTGCAAAGAAAAGAAAATATAGACTACTCAAAATCAATTTCTAATATAACTGGGGAAAAGGATTGGCATAAAAAGGCAATAATATACGGTAGTTTGCCAAGAATGACAGTTGCATACAATCACAAGGGATTTGCAAATTTTGAAGAAACTGATATATTGGGTTTTAAAGAATCAGGCACATTTTTAAAAATGATTGCTTTACTCATTTATCTTAAAAACTTCAATGTAAATACACTTTACATGCTTCCCATAAGCCAATCTAGCAATTTATTCAAAAAAGGCAGTATTGGTTCACCTTACGCAGTTAAAAATCCTTTAAAACTTGATGAAAATTATCATGATCCTCTACTTGAAGGTTTCAATGTAGAAGAAGAATTTCAAGCGTTAGTAGAAGCAGCTCATATCCTTGGCATTAGAGTTGTCCTTGACTTTATTCCAAGAACCGCTTCAAGAGATTCTGATTTAATAAAGGAACATCCTGATTGGTTCTACTGGATAAAGGTAGATTATCTTTCTGAATATAAACCTCCAATCATTGATAACTTACCATTTAAAATTCCAGATGCAGAAGATATACCTGTAATTTATAGAAACACAGAAGTTCGAAAACATCTAAAAAAATTTGTCGATTCTCCGGATAAGATAGATCCAGAAAAATGGGAAAAGGTTAAAAAAATGGAAGGAAATATTCTAGTAAACATAATAAAAGAATTTGGTATAGTTACACCTCCTGGATTTTCAGACTGGATAAATGATACTCAGCCAACATGGGATGATGTTACATTCCTAAGGTTGTACCTAGACAACCCAAAACTTGCAAAACTACATATATCACCCGATCAAAAGCCTTAC
Organism: Thermosipho africanus Ob7; assembly: GCF_003351105.1. Classification (NCBI taxonomy): domain Bacteria; kingdom Thermotogati; phylum Thermotogota; class Thermotogae; order Thermotogales; family Fervidobacteriaceae; genus Thermosipho; species Thermosipho africanus. The sequence goes on along the minus strand of NZ_NKRG01000007.1, from coordinate 70,089 downwards.
ATTTTGTTTGACGTAATCAAATCAAGCAAATTCCCAGGTGAAGTTGAAAATATAGAACTTTGGGAATATATTTCTGATATAATCCCTCACTATCAAAAAAAATTTGGAATTGATGGTGCAAGAATTGACATGGGCCATGCACTTCCAAAAAAACTTCAAGAAATGATCATATCAAAAGCCAAAAACAATGATCCTGAATTTATGTTTATAGCTGAAGAACTTGAAATGAAAAATGACAAAAAAGCAATGGAGGAAGGCTACAACGTTATACTAGGTAACAGTTGGTATTCAGTTGCAAGAAGAGAGGAAATGTACAAATTGGTAGAAGAAACATCGGTAAATTTAAAAATTCCATTTGTTGCTTCAGTTGAAACACCAGATACTCCTAGAATAAAGGCAAGAGAATTTGGAGATAAATTAAAATTTCTTTCACCATTTTTAATGTATTTTATACCTAACGGACTTCCCTACATTAACTCAGGGCAAGAAATAGGAGAAATTCAACCAATGAATTTAGGATTAGACAATACAATCTGGGGAAAAACTGTTCTTCCTCCAGATGATGAATTTTATGGAAAACTTGCATTTTTTGATCACTACGTGCTTCACTGGAACAATTATGATGAAAAAGTATTCTCTTTCTTGAAAAATCTTCTATTTTATAGAAAAAAATACGAAGATTTTATACTTTCAGGTGAATTTAAATATGTTTATTTTAATTATCAAGATGGATTTTTGGCAAACTATTCATATTGGAAAGATGATAAAGGTATATTAGTTATTGGAAACCTTGATCTTTCATGGGAAAGAGAGTTTGAAATACACCTTGATAAAACTGTTGGAAAACAAATAGAAATAAAAAGTGTAAAGTTATGGAATGGTTTTGAGGAATATTTCTTAGAGAAAAATAATATTTTAAGGTTAAAACTTAATGCAGGCGATTTTGCTTTAATTATCATTAATGAGTAAATTTGGGAGGGATAGTATGAGTAAAAAGGTATTATTTTTAATTTTTGTATTAATCTCTTTAGTTGCATTTTCAAAAACAGTTATAACCGTTCATTACCACAGATTTGATGATAATTATGCAGGATGGAATCTTTGGATATGGCCTTCAAAACCTGTTTCAATGGAAGGAAAGGCCTATCAATTTACTGAAACTGATGATTTTGGCGTAGTTGCAAAAATAGAACTTGATATGGATTTAGAAGAAGTTGGAATAATAGTAAGATTAAACGAATGGCAGGCAAAAGATGTTGCAAAAGATAGATTTATCAAAATAAAAGATGGAAAAGCGGAGGTGTGGATCTTGCAGGGAGTCGAGGAAATATACACAACAAAGCCAGATACAAGCCCAAGAGTGTTTTTTGCTGCAGCAAAAGATTACAACATAATAGAAGCATACCTTACAAACAAAATCGACACTAAAACATTTAAAAACATCAAAGTAACTGTTGATGGAAAAGAATTAAAAGTTGAAAAGATAGAAAAAGCAGATCCTACAGATCTTTCAGAAACAAATTATATAAGAATTATTTTAAAGGATGCTCTATCAAAAGAAGACTTAAATAAAGATGTAAAATTATTTATTGAGGGCTTCTCTCCGTCTACTGTTTATATGTTAGATGTTTTAGATAATCTTTACTACGATGGAGAACTTGGTTACTTATATAGCAAAGAAAAAACCATCTTTAAAGTATGGTCTCCTGTATCTAAAAAGGCTCAAGTTTTACTCTTCAAAAATGGTGAAGATGAAAAGCCGTACAAGATTGTTGATATGAAATACGTTGGAAATGGTGTCTGGCAAGCAGAAGTTGAAGGAGATCTTGACGGAGTATTTTACAAATACAGATTTGAAAGCTATGGAAAAGTTAGAGAAACTGTTGACTACTATTCAAAAGCAGTCTATAAAAATGGAACAAAAAGTGCTGTAGTAGATCTAAAAAAGACTAATCCTGAAGGCTGGAACAATGATATTAGACCAGCAATGGAAGCACTAGAAGACGCTATAATATACGAAATACACATTGCTGATATGACAGGACTTGATAACTCCGGAGTAAAAAATAAAGCAACATACATAGGATTAACTGAAGAAAATACAAAAGGACCTGGTGGAGTTTCTACAGGGCTTTCTCACCTTGTCGAGCTTGGAATAACACATGTTCATATACTTCCAATGTTTGATTTCTACACTGGTAATGAAGAGGATAAAGATTTTGAAAGAAGCTACAACTGGGGATATGATCCTTATTTATTCACAGTTCCAGAAGGAAGATATTCAACAAATCCGAGTGATCCATACGTTAGGATAAACGAAGTAAAGAAAATGGTTCAAAAACTCCATGAAAAAGGCATTAGAGTTATTCTTGACATGGTATTTCCACATACCTTTGGTATTGGAGAAATTTCACCATTTGACCAAACTGTACCTTACTATTTCTACAGAATTGATAAAACAGGAGCATACCTTAACGAAAGCGGTTGTGGGAATGTTATTGCGTCAGAAAGGCCAATGATGAGGAAATACATAATTGATACTTTGCTATACTGGATAAATGAATACCACGTTGATGGTTTTAGATTTGACCAAATGGGACTTATTGATAAAAAAACAATGCTTGAGTTAGAAAAGGCTGTTCATTCAATAGATCCAACAATAATATTGTATGGTGAACCTTGGGGTGGATGGGGCGCACCTATAAGATTTGGAAAATCAGATGTAGCTGGAACACATATTGCTGCGTTTAACGATGAATTTAGAGATGCTTTGAGGGGCTCCGTTTTCGATGAAAAAGTTAAAGGATTCTTAATGGGGGCGATTGGAAAAGAAACACGCGTTAAAAGAGGTGTGGTAGGAAGCATCTATTATGATTCAAGAATCAAAAGTTTTGCCAGTGATCCAGAAGAAACAATAAATTATGTTGCATGTCATGACAACCACACCCTTTGGGATAAAAACTATTTAGCTGCAAAATATGATAAAAAATACGAATGGACCGATGAAATGTTAAGAAATGCTCAAAAGCTTGCTGGCGCAATTTTACTTACTTCTCAAGGAATACCTTTCATACACGCAGGGCAAGATTTTGCAAGAACTAAAAACTTTAATGAAAATTCTTACAATGCTCCAATTTCAATTAATGGCCTTGACTATCAAAGAAAATATGAATATTTAGATGTCTTTGAATACTATAAAGGATTAATTAAGCTAAGAAAAGAACATCCTGCATTCAGATTAAGAACAGCAGAAGAAATCAAAAAACACCTTAAACTTTTAACAAGCAAAACTAGAAGAATAGTTTCCTTTATGCTTGTCGATAATGCAGGCGGAGATTCCTGGAAAGATATTTTGGTTATATACAATGGAAATGTTGGACCAGTTGAGTATGAACTTCCAGAAGGAATATGGAACGTTGTAGTAAACGGACAAAAAGCTGGCACAGAAATAATAGAAAAAGTTTCTGGTAAAATAAAGCTTGAAGGAATTTCTGCATATGTTTTGTACAAAAATGAATAATATGATATAATTTAGAATGGTGTACTTTGTACTCTAAGGGGTGATAATATGTCAAAGAAAAAAATTCTTGTCGTTGAAGACGAGGATAACATGAGACTTTTAATAACTGAAGAGTTGGAAGAAAGTGGTTACGATGTTGATGAAGCAAGAAACGGGGAAGAGGCTCTTAAAAAATTTAGAGAAAAAGAATATGACCTTGTTACTGTAGATATTGAAATGCCCGGTATGAACGGTTTGGAAGTTGCGGGAAAAATCAGAGAAATAAAAAAAGATGCAAAGATAATAATTTTAACTGCTTATTCTCATTATAAGAGTGATCTTGCATCATGGGCTGCTGATGCATATGTTGTAAAATCTTCAGATTTAACCGAATTAAAAGATACAATTGCAAAAATAATTAATATGTAAGGCATTGCCCTCCCCAAGAAAAAAAGGTGGCGGGAGGGCCACCTTTTTTGTTAATTTAATACCTAAAAACAAATAGATCAAGCGGAGGTGTTTATATGGATTACAAAGAAACGTTAAACCTGCCTTCAACAGAATTTTCAATGAGGGCAAATCTTGTAAAAAAAGAACCAGAAATGCTTAAAAAATGGAAAGAAATGGATGATTATAATCTGGTCTTAAAATCAAGGGAGGGAAAACCAAAATTTGTTCTTCACGATGGCCCTCCATATGCAAATGGAAACATTCATATTGGAACTGCTACAAATAAAATATTAAAAGATATAGTTATTCGCTACAAAACTATGAGGGGATATTATGCTCCTTACGTTCCAGGTTGGGACACTCACGGTCTTCCAATAGAACATAGAGTTTCTGTAGAAATGGGAGAAAAGATAAAAGACATGTCTCCAGTCGAAATAAGGCAAAAATGTAAAGATTTTGCACTCAACTTTGTAAATATTCAACGTGAACAATTCAAAAGATTAGGTGTAAGAGGCGATTGGGATAATCCATATTTAACACTAGATCCAAAATACGAAACCCACATATTAAATATTTTCAAAACACTCGTTAAAAATGGTAATGTATATAGGGGAAACAAACCTGTTTACTGGTGTCCGACTTGTAAAACTGCTCTTGCAGAAGCTGAAGTTGAATATCATGACCACTCTTCACCTTCAATTTATGTAAAATTTAAATTAATTGGTGAAGAAAATACATATGTTGTAATATGGACAACAACTCCTTGGACACTACCTGCAAACGTTGCTATTGCAGTACATCCAGAATATGATTATGTAAAAATTAAAGTTGAGGATGAATACTGGATAGTAGCGGAAGGATTATTAAATAAATTTGCAGCAGAAACTGAAATTAATTATGAAGTTGTTGAAAAATATAAAGGTAAAGATTTAGAGTATAAAAAGGCAAAACATCCATTCATAGATAGGGAATCATTAATTGTGCTTGCCGATTATGTAACACTCGAAGATGGTACAGGTTGTGTTCATACCGCCCCAGGACACGGTGCAGAAGACTATTTAACCGGTTTAAAGTATAACCTACCAGTTCTTTCACCAGTGAATGAAGAAGGAATATTTACTGAAGAAGCAGGGAAATACGCCGGACTAAAAATTTGGGATGCAAATAAAGTAATTATAGAAGACTTAGAAAGATTAGGTACACTTATAAAGACACAAAAAATCGAACATAGCTACCCACACTGCTGGAGATGTAAAAATCCAATTATATTTAGAGCAACTCCTCAATGGTTTATTTCTGTCGATAAAAATAACTTGCGTGAAAAAGTCCTAGAAGAAATCAAAAAAGTTGAATGGCACCCAAAATGGGGTGAAAATAGAATTACGGCAATGGTTAAAGAAAGACCCGACTGGACAATTTCAAGACAAAGGGTATGGGGAACTCCAATCCCTGCAATAAAATGTAAACATTGTGGTGAAGTATTTATTGATGAAAAAGTAATTGATAACTTTATAACAATCGTTGAAAAAGAAGGAACAGATGCATGGTTTAAGCTTCCCGAAAAAGATATTATTCCAGAAGATGTTAAATGTCCAAAATGCGGACATAATGAATTTGAAAAGACATACGATACTTTGGATGTTTGGATTGACTCAGGTTGTTCATTTGAGGCTGTAATAAGATCAAAGGGCGAAAAATTCCCAGTTGATTTATACTTAGAAGGCGATGATCAACACAGAGGTTGGTTCCAAAGTTCTATATTTATGTCCGTTGCACATACAGGTCAAGCTCCATACAAATCTGTTGTAACACATGGATTTATAAAAGACGAGCATGGTAGAAAGATGAGTAAATCTCTTGGAAATGTAATTGATCCAAAAGAAATTGTTGATAAATACGGTGCTGATATTTTAAGGCTCTGGGTTTCCAGTATAGACTTTTTTGACAATATACGCGTTGGTAAAAATATCATTCAACAACAAGTTGAAGTATACAAAAAGATTAGAAATACACTTAGATTCTTACTCGGTAATTTAAGCGACTTTACAAAGAACGATTTAGTCGAATTTGATAAACTTTTACCACTTGATAAATGGGCTCTTGGAAGACTTCAAGAAGTAATATCTCAAGTTACAGAGCATTATGAAAAATACGAATTTTCAAAGGTATATAGCCTTATAAACAGATATTGCACCGTGGAATTAAGTGCAACTTATCTTGATATATTAAAAGATAGGTTGTACGTTGAAACAAAAGATTCGATATATAGACGTTCAGCACAAACTGTCATGTTCTACATTTTAGATGCATTAATTAAAATGCTTGCTCCAGTACTTGTATTCACTTCAGAAGAAGCTTATCAATTAAGCCCACTCAAAGAATTTGACACAGTACATCTTGAGTATTGGCCACAAGTAAGAAAAGAGTTTGTAGATGAAAAATTAATGGAGGAATTTAAAATACTATTCATGGTACGAGATGACGTACTAAAAGCCTTAGAAAATGCAAGGAAAAATGATATAATAGGCCATTCTTTAGATGCAAAAGTAACTTTAAATGGTGTAAATGAACAAATTAACAACGTTCTTGTAAAGTATAAAGATTACCTTGAAGAAATTTTCATTGTCTCTCAAGTTGAAATTGGAGAAGGAAAAGTTAAAGGTGAATTTGCAAATGTAAGTGTAGAAAAGGCAAGTGGCGAAAAATGTCAAAGATGCTGGAAATATAGTGAGGAAACAGGAAAAGATGAAGAATATCCAAATACATGCCCAAGATGTGCTGCTGTTTTAAAAGGTTTAAGAAAATAAATGAAGGTGCTTTCAAGCACCTTCATTTTTTTAATATCTCAAGTATCTTTTTTTCATTAAAGAAAACTAAAATTATTGTTCCCAAAACCATCAATATTAAAGAAAATATTGCACTAATTCTTAACCCAAATTCTCCAATTGTTTCACTGTTTAGGATAAATAATGAAGGATAAATTAGTCCAGCAAATGTTTGTCCCATCTTCTGCATAAATGTTCTTGCACCAAAAAATACTGCTGCTTTGTAATTCCCCGTTTCTTTTCCATGTGCTTCTGCAATATCTGCAATAACTGCATTTGGTAATATTCCAAAAATAGCAAGTGGTACTGAAGAAAGTACTGCAATTATATAACTTTGCATAATCGGAGAAAAACTTAATTTTCCAAGCATTGCTGCAACCGCAAAATCCAATGAAAAGACTATAAATCCTATTATTAACAAATTTTTCTTTCCAAACTTTTTTGCCAAAAAGTTAACAGGGATATAAAAAATAAATGAAAGTAAAAACATTAACAACTGAACTTGTGATGCATGCTCTTTTGGTAATTTAAGTAAAACAGTTATATAGTAAACAAGTCCAAGACTAATCCCTGTAAGACCAAACCAATATATGAAATCTTGGAGAACAAATAATCTAAAATTTCTTTCTTTAAAAGCGTTTATAATTGATTCTAAACCCTTCTCTTTAACTGTATGCTTTTCACAATATTTATTCTCATCAATGAAAATTACCGGCAAAAGCATAAATACAAAACCAACTAATCCGTATATTAAGGTTATCGTTTGAAAAGCTTTTAATGGAGTCAATCCTTTATTTTCCAAAATTGTTTGGAAAAGGTATATCTGTGTTCCTAAAACATAACCAATTGCCCAAGTTATTGATATTAAAGTGCTCAATAGAAGCCTCTCATCTGGTGTATGACCAAGTTCACTCATCCATGCAAAATAAGGCGTAACATACATTGTCATAAACCAGTAAAAAAGAATAACGGTCAAAAACAACCAAATAGTGTTAATTGTATGGTCACTTGAAGGTGGAAAAAAAGGCAAGAATGAAAATATTGCAAAAGGAAGAACGCTAATTGCTAAAAAACCTCTTCTTCTTCCTAGTTTCATCCTGTTTCTATCAGACAAAGTTGCAACCAAAGGATCAGTTACCGCATCAAACAATCTAGATACACCTAGCGCAAGACCTACAATAGTTAGACCTAAAAAAACCGGTCCCCTTTTAATAAATTCTGGAAAGTTAACACCCTCCGGTGGCATATAAAAATAAACAAGAACATTTGCAATTGCAAAGCTTGTCAATGACCACCCAAGCTGTCCCAAGGCATAAATAATTTTTTTTCCAAAAAGGTAACTTCTCTACCAAAACTATCCCTCCTTCATAATATTGCTACGGTAACGTTAACGGTAACATTATTATAACAATTTTATTTTAAAAAATGAAACTGAATATTCTTTAAAAAATAATTGATAAAGTGAATTTTTTAAAAAAATCATTTGATATTAAATGATATAATATTATTGTTCAAAAAATTATATAGGAGTGAAAAAATGAAAAAAGTAGCAGTAATAGGCTCTTCAGGAAAAATAGATGAAAATCTTGAAAAATTATGTGTAAAACTTGGCGAAGAGCTGTCAAAAAATTATATAGTAATTACAGGTGGAAGAGATGGAGTAATGGAAGCTGTTTCAAAAGGTGTTAAAAACAATTTAGGAACTTCTATCGGTATCTTGCCATATGATGAAAAAGGAAATGAATTTAACACTATAGAATTTTCAACAGGTCTTGATTTTTCTACAAGATCATTTATCATATTAAGAAATGCAGATGCTGTTATTTCAATTGCAGGAGAATGTGGCACAGCAATTGAGATATTTGGAGCATACGCATACAAAAAACCCCTAATTTTATTCAAAGGTACAGGTGGTTGGACTGATAGAATACAAAATGTTTTAATTGATGGAAAATATCTTGATAATAGGAAACATTCAGAGATATACATAGCAGATAGTATAGATAAAATTTTAAAAATTCTTGAAAAAATCTTAGGAGGTAGCTGATGCAATATATTTCACTTATTTTAGTAATAATAGTTTGGGGACTTTCATTTATTGCAACAAGTATTATAGTTCAAAATATTTCACCTTTACTTGCTGCTTTTATTAGATTTTCTATAGCTCTTTTGACACTACTTGTCATTCCAAAAAATAGAAAAATTAACTTGTTTAATATTCACAAAGTTCTTGCTGGATTTTGGGGAATTACAATCTATTTTGTCTCAGAAAATTTTGCGCTTAAATTTACTACTCCAACAAATGCTGCTTTAATAGTTTCAACAGCTCCAATTTGGTACGTTTTGTTTACACAAATTGCTCATAAAAGAAAAACTCATTCTCTACAATATGTTGGTTCTCTAATTGCACTTTTTGGTGTGGGGCTTGTGATTTTAAATGGAAGAATTATTTTAAAATTAAACCCTATTGGTGATTTACTTGCCTTTTTTGCTGCAATATCATGGGTTTTATACACACATCATATTATTAAGCTTGATGATCACTCATCAATTAATGCTATATTTGAAATTACTTTTTGGGGTGTAATAACATTAATTCCTTTTACTTTTATTGAAACTATTTTCTTTGAAACTAATTTTAATTTAAATATTAATATTATTTTTTCGCTACTTTATCTGGGAATTTTATGTTCTGCAATTGGATATCTTCTTTGGAATAAAGCAATTGAAACACTTGGAGATAGAACCACCACAAATGCTGTATATATAATTCCAGTTGTAACAGCAGTGTTTGAAAGCTTAATATTCAAAAAGCTTCCATCAATATTACTTATTTCGGGTATAATATTAGTGATTATAGGACTTTTAATATTTGAAAAATTTGAAGAAAGGGGAGTAAATCATGGGAAAAAATGATCTAGGAATAGACCTTGGAACAGCAAATTTTCTGGTTTATCAGAAAGGAAAAGGAATTGTCCTGTATCAACCATCTGTCGTAGCTATTTCTAAAAAAAATGGAAAAATAATTGCAATTGGTGAAGAAGCAAAAGAAATGCTAGGAAAAACTCCAGAAGATACAATTACAGCTGTAAGACCTATGAAAGACGGAGTAATTGCAGATTATACGATAATATCAGAGGTCTTAAAAATATTTATAAAAAAGGTAACTAAAGGATTTTTGTTTAAACCAAATATGGTTATAGGTATTCCTGCAAAGACAACTACCGTTGAAAAAAGGGCTGTTTTTGACGCTGCATCAAGCGCAGGCGCAAAAAAAGTTTTTGTTGTTTCTGAACCGCTTGCAGCTGCAATAGGTGCAGGCATTGATGTTACAAAACCTGAAGGAAATATAATTATCGATATCGGAGGTGGAACTACAGATATCGCAGTTATAAGTCTTGGAGGAGTCGTGGTAGGAGATTCTGTAAAGCTTGCAGGTGATGCAATGGATGATGCAATAGTAAAAAGTGTAAGAAAACTTCTTGGTTTAATAATTGGTGATTCAACAGCAGAAGAAATTAAAAAAAGAATCGGAAAAGCACACCCGGATATAGAAGATTTTGAAATGGAAGTAAAGGGCCGTGACGCAGTAACCGGCCTTCCACGAACAGATAAATTAAATTCATCGCAAGTTTACGGCATGCTAAAACCAATTATTGAAAGCCTTATTTCAAGGATTAAGGTAGTTCTTGAAAAGACTCCACCAGAACTTTCTGCAGATATTATGGAAAAAGGAATTGTAATTACCGGAGGTGGTGCATTATTAAGAGGAATAGATAAGGCAATTTACGATGAAATAGGCGTTCCCTGCAAGGTAGCCGAAGATCCATTAACTTGTGTTGCAAGAGGTACAGGAATTTTATTAGATGATGAAGAATTATTAAATGAAGTAGCTGAAACCTACGAATAAAAATTTGAGGTGATTAAAAATGTACAAAGGCGTTTACCTTGCTTCTATGGGAATGTTGGCTGATATTACAAAACTTGATACGCTTTCAAATAATATATCTAATGCAGAAACTATTGGCTATAAAGCTGATAATTTGGCATTTAAGACATATCTTGAAAAAAGATTACACTCTTTTAAACCAATGCCTCAAGAAAAAAATGTCGAAATTAAGAATATTGGGAAGTTCGAGCAAGCAGTTATTTTAGATGAAGTAAAAACTGATTTCAGTCAGGGAAATATTGAACATACTGAAAATATGTTAGATTTTGCAATTGATGGTTCTGGATTCTTTGTAGTAGAAAAAAACGGAGAAAAACTATATACAAGAGCAGGAAATTTTAAAATTAGCAGCGACGGTTTCTTAGTTACAAGTGAAGGGTATTACGTATTAGATAAAAATGATCAAAGAATTAAAGTATTAGATAAATCAGATCTTATTAATAATATCAAAGTTGTAGATCTTGATAATCCAAGAAAGATTGGTTACACCTTCTACAAAGGTCAAGAAATTGAAAAAGAAAATTTTAGGATTTTACAAGGATATGTAGAAAAATCAAATGTGAACATTGTAAAGGAAATGGTAAAAATGATAGAAGCAAATAGACATTACGAAGTTTTATCAAAAGCTGTAACTGTACATGATGAATTGCTTAACAAATCTATTAATTCTGCGGGTAATTTAAAGTAGGAGGTGTAGTAAATGATTAATGGACTTTATACAGCTGCAACAGGAATGTGGGCACAACAATTTAAACTAGACACGCTTTCAAATAATATTGCAAACGTAGATACCGCTGGGTATAAAAAAGTTAAATCAGAATTTCAAGACCTTCTTTATGATTATTCAAAAAATGCTGGTGCTGCAACCGCACAAAATTCTTTGCATCCAACAGGTTTATATGTAGGTCACGGAACAAAATTATCAGCAACCACAAGAATTTTTACTCAAGGAAATTTAGAAAGAACGGGAAATTCTCTTGATCTAGCCATTTCCGGTGATGGCTTTTTCCAAATCCAACTTCAAGATGGTAGAATAGCATATACAAGAGACGGACAATTTAAAATTGATGGCAATGGTAGGATAATTACCAGCAATGGAAATTTATTATCACCAAACATAGTTGTACCACAAAATGCTGTATCACTGAGTATATCTCCAGATGGTATAGTTACCGCTGAGCTTCAAGATGGAACCCTACAAAATCTTGGAACAATTACATTGGTAAGATTTATCAATCCTTCTGGCTTAAAAGCAATTGGAGATAACCTTTTCTTAGAAACTCCAGCAAGTGGTACTCCAGTTGAAGGCACCGCAGGACAAGATGGTTTTGGTTCTATATTGCAAGGCTATGTAGAAAAATCAAATGTAGATATAGTTAAAGAAATGGTTGATATGATCAGTGCTATGAGAGCTTATGAATTAAATTCAAGAACAATCCAAACTGCAGATGAAATGTTGAGAACTGCATCGAGTATGAAAAGGTAATTAAAAAATAAAATATAGAAAATATAAAGTATGGCTCTTGCTTAATGCAAGGGCCATTTTTTATTTAGGCCATCTTTTGTCTTTTATCAATAATTTTCTTAGAAAAATTAGATGAAAAATATTTAAATAAAGATTTATTTTTATTTACATTTATTAATTTTTAAATTATAAATATTGCAAATAATTTAAATTTTGATATAATTAGGTTTGATATAGGATTTTTTTCACTTTTTCAAACTTTAACTTAAGGAGGGGATTAAGTTGAAAAGACTGTTGTTGTTATTGATGCTATATATTTTTGCTTTATTTTTGTTCGCAGTAGAAATTCCAAATGTTAATTTTGTCGAGTACACTCTTAACAATGGTTTAAAAGTTTTTATTTTTGAAGATCACAGTGTTCCACTTGTAAAAGTAGAGATATGGTATAAAGTTGGTTCAATCGATGAAGAAGAAGGAAAAACTGGTATAGCACATTTACTAGAACATACTATGTTCAATGGAACAAATGCTTTACCAAAAGGTGGAATTGATGATTTAATAACTTCAGTTGGTGGTTCTAATAATGCTGCTACTTCCTATGACTATACCGTTTATTATGAATTAGTACCCTCTGCAAAGCTCGAACTTGCTCTTGCAATAGAAGCTGATAGAATGAGGAATTTAAAAATCGATCCAGATGATTTTTATAGAGAAAAAGAAGTTGTAAAACAAGAAAGAAGAATGAGAATAGAAAACAATTACATTCAATCAGGTTGGGAAGAATTACAAGCAAATGCTTTTAAAGGAACTCCATTAGGTCACTTTGTTATAGGCTTCATGGAAGATCTTAAAAGAATTACACACGTGGATGTAAGAAATTTCTATGAAATGTTCTATGCACCAAACAATGCCATACTTTCAATTAGTGGCGATGTAAACCCAGAAGAAGCAATCAAACTTGTTGAAAAATACTTTGGAGAATATTCCCCAGAGCAAGTTAAAAGACCTGAATATGTCGAACCAAAAATTGAAGGCGAGACTATACTTAAACTACCAAGAATGACAAGACTTTCCTTATTAATGGAACTTTACACTATTCCAAAGGCAGATCACGAAGATATTCCTGCAATTGAAGCACTTTTAGATATATGGCTAAATAGTAAAAATTCAAGAGTAAATAAAGAACTTTACTTTAATAAGCAACTCATCCTTGGTACTGGTGGTTTTATTTATGATCTAAGAATACCTGGAATGGCAGTAATATATGCATTCGGTTATAAAGAAGAAGATTTAGATGCAATAAAAGATGGAATAGATAAAGAGCTTGAAAGGATTATTAATGAAGGAATTAGCGAAGAAGAATTGAAAAAGGTAAAAAAACAAATGATTAAATCACTTATATTTGCACAAAAAGATTTAAAAGAATTCTCTTCTGAAATTGTTCTTGGTAAACTAAGATTTGATAATCCTGAGCTATACAAACAAAAACTCGAAAAATTAAATCAATTAACAAGTGAAGATATACAGAGAGTAGCTAAAAAATACTTCTACGGCAAAAATAGATATGTTGGTTACATAGTACCTAAAAAATAGGAGGGATAGAGAATGAAAAAAATATTTAAAAATCTAATTTATATACTAATTATACTTGCCTTCTCTGCTAATTTATTCGCAGTTGAATTTTCTAAAGAATTATTCGATAAACTTGCTGGTGCAAAAAATAAAATTCCTACAATAGAAATACCTGAATATGAAAGAGTACAATTGGATAACGGTATGGTATTTTACATCTCAAAAGATACTACTCTCCCTATTGTTGAAATAAAAGGATACATTAAGTTTGGAAAAATGAACGAAACAATTGAAACGGCTGGTTATTCATCAGTAATGTTAGATATAATGAATACTGCTACCAAAAAATTCAGTGAGACAGAATTAATTGATTTCAAAGAATTAAATGGTTTAGAAATTTCTTTCTCTGCGAATAACGATTATTACACTATCTCTGCAAATTCCCTTTCAGAAGATTTAGAAGCTCTCTTTGAAGCTCTTGCATCTGAATTAATCGAACCACAATTTGAAGGAAGTCATTTTGAAAGGATAGTTAAAGAATATCTACAAAGTATTGGTCAAAGTTATACAACGGAAGATGGTTTATTAAATATGTACTATTCAATAAACATTTTTGGTAAAGATCATCCGTACTCATTCTCAGACAATTTGGAATTACTTTATGCTAACATTTCTTCTTTAACTCCTGAAAAGCTTAGGAACTTTTATTATAAAACAATTAGCCCTAACCGAATTATAATCTCAATAGCAGGAAATTTTGAAATCGATAATGTAAAAGAATTAATAAAAAAATACTTTGCAAATTGGAAAAATACAGCATCTTCAGAACCATTGTTTGTATATGATTCTTCTTTAAAAACTACTCCAAAAATTGTAGTTGTTGACAGACAAGACTCTACCCAAGCAAAAATAAAAATGGGATACAGATTTCCAAACTTTGAATTCTTTAAAGATAAACTATACGATAGAGTTGCATTTTTAATGGCAAACAGAATTTATGGTAGTGGTGCATTTAAATCTAGATTGATGAAAGTGTTAAGAACTGAAAAAGGCTATGTCTATGGAATTAACTCAAGCTTTTCCACCGGAAGTTACTTAGGAAATTTCTATGTAACAACCACTGTACGATATGACGCATTAGCAGATTTAATAAAAGATGTTAAGAAAATTATGGAAGATATAAAATATTATAAAGAACCATTAACTTCCGAAGAATTATTCAATGAAGTTAATCTTTATAACGCATTATTCCCAAATGCTTATAAGGACAAAATCACTGTTCTTGATAGTGTTGCATTTGATGTAGAAATCAGGAAAATCAATGAAAATTATATAAATGAATTTATAAAAATGTATAACTCCCTTAGTGCTGAAGATGTTCAAAAGGCATTCTCAAGATTTACATATCCAAATAACTTTGTAACTATCATAGTTGGAAATAAAGAAAAGATTATAGAAAATCTAGAAAATAACGGTATTAAAGATTATGAAGTTATAGAAAACAAATAACAAAAACAAGCCCCCCGATAGTAAAACTATTGGGGGGCTTTGATTTAAAAATAAAAAATAATTCCTCATATATTTGCTACCTGTTACTTTTCAAGCTTATTCAACAGTAACGCTCTTTGCAAGATTTCTTGGTTTGTCAGGATCATAACCTCTCATATCAGCAATTAAATATGCAAAAAGCTGTATAACAGGAGAAATAGTAAGCGGATACATGTCTTCCGGACTATCTGGAACATAAATTATGTCATCCGAAATACCTTCCAAATCCTTATTTGATTCATTAGTTACAGAAATTATTCTTGACTTTCTTGCCTTTGACTCTTCAATATTACTTTTTGTTTTTTCAAACAATCTATCCTTAGGCGCAATAGCAAAAACAGGAAATGTTGGGTCAAGCAAAGCAATTGGACCATGTTTTAACTCACCAGCAGGATATGCAGTGGCATTAATATAACTAATTTCTTTCAATTTTAAAGCGCCCTCTAAAGCAGATGGATAATTGATTCCGCGACCTATGTACATAAAATGATGGTAATTTTTGTAATATGCTGCATATTCTTCTAAGTTTATATCGTTCAACAATTTTCTGAAAATTTCTGGTGCTTTTTTCAAAAATTCGAAATCTTTTTCAAGTTCATCATTCCACATATTTTGTTCTTTTAAAATATACATTCCAAGAATGTATAAAACAACAAGTTGATTCACATAAGTTTTAGTAGCAGCAACACCAATTTCTGGACCAGCATTCATCAAAATTGTAACATCACTTTCTCGGGTAATGGTAGAACCTACTACATTAGAAATTGCAACCACTCTTGCTCCTTTTGATTTTACAAGTCTAACAGATTCAAGAGTATCTGCAGTTTCACCAGATTGAGAAATTGCAATTACCAACGTTTTATCATCTATATGTATGTTTCTATATCTAAATTCTGATGCTACATCAACTTCTACATCAATATTTGAATGCTTCTCTAAGAAATATTTGAAAACAAGCCCAGCATGATAACTTGTTCCACAAGCAACAAGTTTTATTTTTTCAACTTTTTCTAAATTAAACTCTTTTAATTCCGTAAGTATTGGGCCTTCATTAGTAATTCTACCTACAAATGCACTTTCTATTGCTTCGGGTTCTTCATTTATTTCTTTTAACATGAAATGCTTGTATCCACCTTTTTCCGCAGAAGCTTCGTCCCAATCAATATGATAAACTTTTCTTAGAACAATATTTCCATTTACATCTGTAATTTTATACTCTCCATTTTTTAACAGTGCAACATCCCCATCTTCTAAAAAAACTACGTCTTTTGTATATTTTATAATTGGTGTAACATCTGAAGCTAAAATAACTTTATTTTCTGCCCTGCCCAATACTAGAGGGCTTCCTTTTCTTGCTGCAACTAAAGTATCCTTCATGTCAGAATGCATAACAACTATAGCATATGCACCTTTAAGCATTTTCACAGATTTTAAGACTGCTTTATAGAGATCCCCTTCAAAATTTTCTTCAATCAAATGTGCAATAACTTCCGTATCAGTCTCTGATTTGAATTTATGTCCCTTTCTCTTTAACTCTTCTTTTATCTCTGCATAATTTTCTATTATTCCATTATGAACAATTGCAATTTTTCCAGTACAATCCGTATGAGGATGGGCATTTTCATGAGTAGGCGCTCCATGTGTCGCCCATCTAGTATGAGCAATACCAACTGAAGTGTTAAAATTTGTAATTTGATCTCTTAAATTTGATATTTTTCCGGTAGCCTTTTGAATAACAATACTTCCATCTTTATAAAAAGCTATTCCTGCAGAGTCATAACCTCTATATTCTAACTTTTGCAAATCATCAACAAGTTCTTTTATACTAAATTCCGTTCCAATTATTCCTACTATTCCGCACATTTTAAAAGTGCCTCCTTAATTTTCAAAGGAAGTTTTTCCTCTACTCCTTTTTTTGCAACCTTTAACGCGTTAAATATAGCAGTCCTATTTGAATTACCATGGGCCTTTACTACTACTCCCTCTACACCAATAAAGAATGTTCCTCCATATTTTTTTGGATCAAGTTTATTTTTCAAAGAACTAAATACAGGTTTCATTAAAAGAGCACCCAAGGCAGATATTATATTCTTTTTTACTTCAGACTTTATAAGTTCTGTAATCATTTTTGCAGCACCTTCCATGGTTTTCATAGCTATATTTCCATGAAAACCGTCTGCAACAACAACGTCTACTTTCCCTGCATTTAAATCGTTCCCTTCAACATTCCCAACAAATTGATTACCAAATCTTTCTTTTAAAATCTGGAATGCTTCTTTTTCTTTTTGCGTTCCTTTATTTTCTTCCGTTCCAACATTCAAAAGCCCAATAGTAGGATTATCTTTTCCAAGCAACTTTGCATATTCAACCCCCATAATGGCAAACTGGAGAAGGTTAGAAGGTTTTACATCTATATTTGCTCCTGCGTCAGCTAAAACACAAAAATCATTCTTAGTCGGAATTGGTACTGCAAGGGTAGGCCTTTCAATTCCTTTAATTCTTCCTACTACAAAAGTTGCGCACGCCAAAAGTGCACCAGTATTCCCAGCACTAACAACTGCATCAACTTTCTTTTCTCTAGCAAGTTGACAGCTAACATACATTGTGCTTTTTCTTCGCCTAACCGCTTCTGTGGGTTTTACATCCATTGGCAAAAAATCGTCGGTTACTACCTTTACACAATTTTTTGGTAGTTGCACATCTTTAAAATTTTCTTCAATTCCTACAAGATAAAGTTCCACATCTTCATTTTCTTTTGCAAAGGAAAGAGCACCAGCTAAAATTTCCGCTGGCGCATAATCTCCTCCCATTAAATCAATCGCTATTTTTTTCATAATTATTCTGCAACTTCAAATACTTGTTTTTTACCGTAATGTCCACAATTTAAACAAACTCTGTGAGGAAGTTTTGGTGCACCACAATTTGGACATACGGAAACAGGAACTGAAAATGCTCTGTATATTTTTGCCCTCTTGTGATGTGTTCTGCTTCTTGACCTTTTTTGCTTAGGTACTGCCATATAAATCCCTCCCTTTTAATTTATATCAATTCTTATTTTGCATTTCTTCTTTTAGTTTTAAAAGCTTTTCAAATCTTGGATCTATATTAAATACTTCCATTTCTTTGCAAACATGATCTGGATTTTCATTCAAATTCTCACCACAGAAAGGGCATAACCCTTTACAATCTTCTTTGCAAACAAAAACATCAGGAGCACTAACAACAAGTGCTTCAAGTATTCTTTCCTCAAGATCTATTTCTTCTCCTTTGTAGTATATCACATTTTTCAAATTTTCTATTTCAGAATTTTTAAAATTTGGTTCATTTTTTAAGTCATACACAGCCTCTATCGTTCCTTCCAAAGGCATTACAGTCATTTCAAGACATCTATCACATGGTCTTTCAACTTTCCCGGAAACATATCCTCCAACTACAATTGTATCATCTGTAAAAACTATAGAAATTTTTACTTTAAATCTTTTATCAATTACTTTATACGTTCCTGTGTGTAATTCAATGTATTCACTTTCATAATAGTCCTCAATCTTAACATTTTTTTTAGCAATTATATCCTTTATTTTTATTTTCCATTTCATTTAATTCACCTCATCTTTTCATTTTTATGGTATTATATAATGGGAGGGAAGTGTATGAAGAAAATATTTTTTCTGGTCATTTTATTTATCTCAACAATAACTTTATCTTTTTTATTTGATCCTTTAAATTATATAACAAAATCCAACGTTGGTCTACAATTACAATTTTATAACAAAGGTGGTAAAATTTCCATATATAATCCCTTTGTTTACAAAATTGTTTCATTTGATAACTTTACTGAAACCATGAGATTCCCTGAAATAGTAAAAGGACTTGCATATATTGAGTCTGGTTTTAATATACATGCACTTTCTAACGTAGGTGCAATGGGAGTAGCTCAATTCAAAGCTGATGCCGCAATTGATTATGGAGTATTCAACGCATGGAATCCTCAGCAAGCACTCCTGGGTGCAGATAGGATGATAAGATACTATTATCAAAAATACAACGATATCTATAAAGTATTGGCTATATATAACATAGGTGAGACAAATTACAAAAAAGGAAAATATATAGAGCAAGGCAATGCATATGCAAACAAAGTAATTTCTGCTTCAAGAACTGTGAGTAGAAAGTCTTATTTATACGACCGATACGTTTTATATTTACAAGGAACGCTCACAGAAAATTCCAGTCAAACTTACACTGCTTTTTCTTTTGGTGGCATTTTTGATTATTTAGGAATAGTTTATTTTGATATTTCTTCAAATATTCATTTTAGAAAAGGTTATTTCTCAATTGAATTGGGGACAAAATCCTACATTAGAATAAATCACTTTGATTCTTTTGTAATTGGATATAATTTGGGGTATAATTTAAATTATGAAAATGATATATCCATTGGCCCAATAATTGGCTATTCTCATTTTAGACCTATAGGTGAAAGCTACGAGATATACTACGATTTTTCAAAAGGATTTAGTTTAAGTAACTTTTTTATCTCTATAGGGTATGGAAATAAATACTGGAGGATAAACTTTGGATTCGAACCAGAGTATGATAATTTATTCCTTAGTATAACAATATGAGGTGATTTAAGTTGGAATGGTTTAGAAAATTTTTAGATTCATTTTCTAAGTTTCCTGATTTTTGGAAAGGTTTAAAAAAGAATCAAAAAATTACTATGCTTTCACTTTTAGTGGCAATTTTAATTGCAGTAGTTTTAACAGTAATATTAAATGCTCCAAAGTATGTTCTCTTAATCTCAGCCAATAACGAAACAGATGCTGGAGCTATCATTCAGCAGCTTGAATCACAAGGAATACCTTACAAAGTAGAGGCTGGAAATAGAATATTTATTCCATCATCTTATAACGTATACGAAGTAAGAATGAAACTAGCATCTAGCGGGGCTTTGGGTTCTTCATCCAAAGGATTTGAATTACTTGACCAAAGTAGTTTTGGTGCCACAAGCTTTGACAAACAAGTAAACTATCAGAGAGCATTACAAGGTGAATTAGAAAGGACAATTGCAACAATCAATGGAGTAAAATTTGCAAGGGTACACCTTACTTTGCCAAAATATACATACTATGTTCGTGGTGAAATGGCAGAAACAAGAGCCTCTGTCCAGTTAGTACTTGATCCAGGTGTTACTCTTTCAAAAGAACAAATCAAAGGAATCATCTACCTTTTGACTGGTGCAGTAGAAGGCTTGAAGCCTGAAAATGTTAAGGTTGTTGACAACTATGGACGGGCTTTAAGTGATTTAGTAAACTTCGATGATAATACAGTTGCTGCTTCAACAAAAGTGGAGTTAAAAATGCAATTAGAAAGTTACTACAAAAAAAAGATTCAACCTGCACTTGAAACAGTGTTTGGCTTTGGAACAGTAGAAGTTATTCCGGATGTAAAATTGAATTGGCAAAAGGCAGAAAAAACAATAACTACATACAGCACACCAAAGGGAGGACTTATCAGAAGCCAAGAAACTGAAAGTGAAAAAAGTACCACTGCTCCTGCAGATGGTGGTCCAGTTGGAACTGAATCAAATATACCAACTACATATTATCAAAGCATTGAAGGCTCAAACATTACCCTATATGAAAAAAATCATCAAATTACAAATTATGAGCTAAATCAAATAGTTGAAAACATTGTTCAAAATAACGAAGGTGAGATAGAAAACATATCACTCTCCGTTATTATAGATTCATCCTCAACAGTGTTCAACAAAATCTCAAAAGATGAAATAAATAAAATGGTTTCAGATGTTATAGAAAAAAGTATAGCTGCAAATTCAAGCCCATCCGCAATTTCATACTCTCTTGCATTTATTCCATTCAATAGAGAAATGGAAGAAGAATTTTCAAAAATAATAGAACAACAAACAAAACAAAAAGAGTTTTTTTACAAAGCAACTTTACTTTTAATTGCTACAATTCTTGTATTTTTTGGAACATATGGATTCTTGTTACAATTAAAGAAAGTAAAATCAAGAAAGCTCGTCTTGCAACGATATAAAATGCTTGAAGAAGAAGTTCAAAAGGTTATGGAAGAAAAAACAGGCGAAGAAGCTGAACAAATACTTTCAGAAGCTCAAAAAGTTATTGAAGAGCTTAGAAATTATGCAAAACAACTTGCAGTAAAATCACCAGAAGAAGTAGCATCTATAATAAAGATCTGGATTTCGGAAAGAGGGTGAACATATGGCCGAGAAAACTAGTATACCTGGAAAAAGAAAAGCCGCTATTTTACTTGTTTTAATGGGGCCTGAAAATGCTGCAAATGTACTTAAAAATCTTGACGAATCAGATGTAGAACAGTTGACAATAGAAATTGCAAATTTAGGGAATGTTAAAGACGATGAAAAGCAAGAAGTTTTACAAGAATTTAAAGAACTTTCAAAAGCTCGTGAAATGTTACTATCAGGTGGAATTGAATATGCAAAAGAAATGCTCATAAAGGCATTTGGCCCAGAAAGGGCAATGAAAGTAATAGAAAGACTTGTTTCTAACCTGCAAGTTAAACCATTTGAGTTTATGAGACTTGCAGATCCCATGCAAGTTGTTAACTTTTTGCAATCGGAACATCCTCAAACTATAGCTCTTGTATTAAGCTTTTTAGATCCACCACTTGCAGCAAAAGTTTTATCTGCACTGCCAGAAAAAATTCAAGCAGAAGTCGTTAAAAGAATTGCTTTGCTTGATAGAGCTTCACCTGATGTTGTTAGAGAGATTGAAAAGAACCTTGAAAAGAAATTCAGTGGTCTTGGTGTTCAAACATTAAGTCAGGTTGGCGGTATAGATACTGCTGCTGAAATTATCAACAACATCGATAGAGCCACTGAAAAATCCATCATGGAAAAGCTCGGCTATGAATCACCTGAGCTTGCAGAAGAGATTAGGAGAAGGTTATTTGTCTTTGAAGATCTGCTTAAACTTGATGATAGATCCGTACAACTTGTTTTGCGTGAAGTTGATACAAGAGACCTTGCTGTAGCACTAAAAGGAGCTTCTGAAGAACTAAAAGAAAAGATATTCAACAATATGTCAAAGAGAGCAGCTCAATTATTAAAAGACGAACTAGAGTTTATGGGGCCAGTTCGTATTAAAGATGTTGAAGAAGCACAACAAAAAATTATTAACGTTGTAAGAAGACTTGAGGAAGCAGGAGAAATTGTTATTGCAAGAGGTGGAGGAGAAGAACTAATAGTTTAGGAGGAAACTTAATGTTAGATGAAAATGTATACTGTGTCATGGATACGGAAACAACGGGATTAAATCCTTATTTTGGTGATAGGATAATCGAGATTGCAATTGTACCTGTATACAAAAATAAAATCGTAAAAAAATGGATCTACCACTCTCTTGTAAACCCGAATATAAGGATACCTGCTCTTACTGAAAAGATACACGGAATATCTAATGATGCAATAACAGATGCTCCATCTCTTGAAAATATTATTTCAAATGTTAGAGCATATGCAAAAGGAACTATTTTTGTAATGCATAACGCATATGTTGACCTTTCTTTTATAGATATTGCTACAAAAGAAATAGGTGAGTTCCCTATAAATTTTAGATATATTGATACACTTGAAATTTCACAGGTACTGTACAATAAAAAAAGAAGCTTGGAAAGCCTTGTAAAAGAATTTAAAATAGCAGATAAAGTACCGCACCGCGCTCTTGAAGATGCCATATTAACAGCGAAGGTCTTCTTAAAACTTTACGAAAAAATAGGCTACAATAACATAAACGAATTTATAAGAATTTGGGGGGATAGGTAATGGTCAAAAATTTTATTTTAGATACCAATGTTTTAATACATGATCCACAATCAATTTATTCTTTTGAAGATAATAATGTAATAATACCTCTTCCAGTTTTAGAAGAATTAGATAACTTGAAAAGACATTCTGGGGGACTTGGAAAATTCGCAAGAGATGCTATAAGAGAGTTAGACAATTTAAGAAAACTTGGAAAACTTTCAGAAGGTATAAAATTAAAAAATGGCGGGACTTTAAAGGTAATTTCGCTAAAAAAAAGCGATCACGAAAATATAGATTTTTTGTATGAAAAATACATCGACAATTGGATATTAGTTTACACACTACACGTTATGAAAAACTCCAAGAATCCTACCTTTTTAGTTTCAAAAGATATTAATTTAAGGGTCAAAGCCGATGCTCTTGGAATCCCATCTCAAGATTATCTAACTGATAGATCAGACCTTGAAACACTAAACCCTGGTTATTTTGAAACATCCAACGTTGATATGCTCGATAAATCAAATTTATTTCCTAATTCCTATATAATTTCCAGAGATAAATATTTTAGATATGATGGAGAAAATTTACTTGAAATGAAAAAACATATTCAAGCATGGAATGTAAAACCAAGAAATAGAGAGCAATTTTTTGCAATGGACGCATTACTAAATGATGATATTAAACTTGTTTCATTGATTGGAATAGCTGGAACTGGTAAAACCTTTATTACACTGGCTTGCGCTCTTGAAAAGACTGTAACAGAACAAAAATACGAAAAGATAATTGTTGCAAGACCCCTTGTCGCTATGGGAGGGAAAGACATAGGGTATTTACCAGGAAATATTGAAGAAAAAATGAAACCATGGATGTCACCAATATATGATAATCTTGAATATCTTTTCAAAATTTCAAACATAAATATGAAAGAATTTATGAAAAAGGAAATAATAGATATAGAAGCTTTAACATATATTAGAGGCCGATCAATTCCTAATCAATTCATCATTATTGATGAAGCGCAAAACCTGACACCACATGAGATAAAAACTATTCTTACAAGAGCAGGAGAAAATACAAAAGTTGTTCTCCTCGGCGATCCATATCAAATAGATACACCTTACCTTGACAAAGACAGCAACGGACTTGTATACGCTGCAACAAAATTCTTAAATAGCAAATTATCTGCACACGTTGTTCTAAAAAAAGGCGAACGTTCACTACTTGCTAGTGAAGCAGCAAATCTTCTCTAAGGGGGTTTTAGATATATGGAAATAAAAGTTTCTAATTTAGAATTATTCAGTGTTCCATTTGGAATAAGTGTTCTCTGGAATCTTATTTTTCAAGCAAAAATAAATCTTCTTGACAAACTATCAAAGCAATACGAAAATGCTCATTTTGTGTTTTCAAACATTCTTGGAGATTTTGGAGTGTATGATAAGGTAAATGAAATTCTTTCTGCATATTTTAAAAACTACAGTATAACTGAAGAAGAATTTGATTTTAACTCCTCACCTATAAACAATATACCAATTATACAAATAGATAATGAAAAGCAAAAATTTGAAACTGAAACAATTGGAATTTTTTATCCTTCTGATCTTTCAAATCTTCCTGAAAAGAAATACTCAAAAAATATCATTGTTTTAAAGCAAGTTGTTGACCAACAAACGTATGAAAAATTAGCTGAAGATTATATTGTAATAGGAGATTTTGAAAAACTAGAATACAAAAATCTTCTTGAAAGAAAAGTAACAGATCTTACCCAAGACGACACCACAAAATCTTTCTTGTTAAAGGTTTTAAGAGGTGATAAAGTATGTTGATCAAAAAAGTCAAAATAAATGGATTTGGAAAACTAAAAAATAAAGAAATAAAATTTAAGCCAGGCTTAAATGTTATTTTTGGACCAAATTCATCTGGAAAAACAACACTTGCATATTTTTTATTAAATTCTCTTTCAAAGCCAGGAAATGAAATAAAGAAGTACGAGCCATGGAATCATTTTGAATTTGGCGGAGAAATTTCAACCGACGAAGGAGATTTTAAAGTCGACTTTCTCAACGGTGAATTTAACTCTTTAGTTGACAGAGAACTTTTAGAAACTATTGGATTTATAATGGAAGATGAAAAACTGGATACAATAAAGGAAAAAGATACTTTTGTAATAAGTTACATGAAAAAAAGAATGCAAAAAAATGAATGGGGCTTAAAACTAACAGATGCAATTAACAAAACTGATGAGTATGCAAATGAAATTCAATTATGTATTGAAAATATAAGCAAACAAATATCTGAAATTGATAGCTACATTGAGTCAGTAAAGGAAAAAATAAAAAATTATAACAATAAAATATTGAAAAAAAATGAACTAAAAAGAAAGAGTGAGCAGTTAAAGCAAATATTAGAAGAAAAAGAAGAAGAAATATCAAACTTAAAAAGAGAATATATTCAAGAAATAACCGAAAAAATTAATTCTTTAAAAACTGAAAGAGATAAACTTAACTTAAACCTCAAAGAATATCTCAAATTTTCAAAGATTGACAGAGATACAGTTTCTCAAGCAAAAGAACTCTTGGAAACAATTGAGGTTTTAGAAAACAACATCAAATCAATTTCTTCTCAGCTTGAAGAACTTGAAAACAACTTTTCTTCAATAGAAAATGCCCTTAATGAAAAAATGAAAAACTTAAATATAGAAAATGAAAAAGACCTTGAAAAGGTACATTTAAAGATCAAAAATTTATCACTTTTAAAGAAGTTATACGATGAAAAGAAAGCAAAACTTGAAAATATATTAGAAGAAAATCCTCTCTGGAAGTTATTTACGGAAAATGAAGAGATAATTGAAGAAGTTGAAAAGCAAGAAGCAATTTATAGAGAAAATCAAGCAAAGATTCAAAATAAAATCGAAGAAAACGAAAAAGTATTAAAAAAATTGAATTCATCTATAAAAGTCCACAAAGACTTTTCGTTTGTATTCTTTTTTGCTGCCATAATATCATTGCTTCTTGGATTTGCTATGAGAAATATAAATACATGGTTATTTTTTGGAGCAGCATTTACCGGCTTTATAGGCTTATTTGAAACAATTCTTTGGAGAAAAATAGAATCAAAAATTGATGATGTAAAAGCAGAAATTCAAGAGCTTACAAAGAAGAAAATGATACGTCCAAACTATTTGAGCATTTTAAAGGACTATAATCTAAAATCAATAAAGGAATTAAGACAGAAATACTATGAATTCATAGAATGGAAAACCAGAAAAAGAGAATATAATCAAGTTAGTGAAGAATTTAAAAACTTAGAATCTGAAATACTTAGAGAGTTAAAAGACTTTAACTTGGGAAGCGCAGCCCAAATAATTGACTCAGGTATTGCATACCTTGAAAAAATATACAATGATATCCAAAAACTACTCCTTTCAAAATCTTCCATTGAAAGAGAAATTGATAAATTAAACGAAGAATTGGAAAGAATGAAAGCAAAAAGAGAAGAAAGCTTTACCAGCTTAAATAAAATGCTGGATAATCTTAAAATTTCTATTGATGAAATCAAAGACTTTGAGAATATCTACAATGAATATTTGAAGATTAAAGAAACAATAACAAAAATAGATTCTGAAATTGAAAAATTTGAAAATATTCTTTCTGAAGAAATATATCCGGAATATATAATGTCAAAAATCTATGAAACCGAGAAATTAAGAGATGAACTAAATTCATATGAAAAGGATCTACAAGAAGATATTGAAAAAGCTCCAGAATTTAGTGAAATACTTGAAAATTTAAAAAAGAGAGATGAACTTTCAAGAAAACTTGAAACTCTAAAAGGATATTATTCAAACATTGAAGTATCAAAACAAATTCTTCAAAAAAATCTTGAAGAATACGTTGAAACTTATGGTAAGAAATTTAAAGAAGAATTTACCAAAATACTTCTTTCTATTACAAACGAACCCTTACCATTAATAGTTGAAGAAAACCTATCAGTTAGATTGAACATTAATGGTGAAAAACTTAATCCAAATGAATTTTTAAGCGCTGCAACATTTGATCAATTGTTGTTTGCATATAAAATAGCGCTATATAGAACTATGTCTGAGCATAATTTACCCCTTGTAATAGATAACGCACTTATAAGATATGACAATACTAGGTTACAAAAAACTCTGGAAATATTAGACGAAGAATCAAAAAGAAGACAGATAATCCTATTAACAAGCGATGAAAGACTTAAAGCCAAATTTAAAGAAGTCATGATATTGGAGGGATAAAAGATGTACAAAAGGGTTCTTCTAAAATTAAGCGGTGAGGTACTTAGCGGTGAAGGTGAAAAAGGATTCAATATTGACAAAATTATTTACCTTATTGATGAATTAAAGTCTGTTCTGGAATACGGTACAAATATTGGGATAGTAATAGGGGCCGGAAACCTTTTCAGGGGAAGAGAAATGAAAGAATTGTCACCCACAATTGCAGATCAAATCGGAATGCTTGGCACCGTAATCAACGCGTTATACCTAAAAGACCTATTTGAAAAACACGGATTAAGAACTGTTGTAGTTTCACAGGTTACCTCTCTTCCATCAATTAGGCCCATTCATTATGATGATATAAATCTTTATTTTGATGCAGGATACCTTGTAATCTTTGCAGGTGGTACAAGTAACCCATTCTTTACAACTGATACTGCTGCAGCTTTGAGAGCCGTTGAAATGAAAGCAGATATATTAATTAAAGGCACAAAAGTTTCAGGAATATTTGATAAGGATCCAAAAAAATACGAAGATGCAATAAAATTTGATAAATTGACCTTTGACGAGGCAATTGAAAAAGAATTAAAAATTATGGATACAGAAGCATTTTCAATTTGTAGACGATATAACATGAAAATTTTGGTAATGGACTTCTTCAAAAAGGGAAATTTACTGCGTGCAATTAGAGAAGAAAATGTTGGTACTTTGGTGGTGCCAAAATAAATGTGGTATCCTGGTCATATAAGTAAGGCAAAAAGAAAAATAAAAGAATACCTAAAAGCTGTCGATACTATAATGATAATTCTAGACGCAAGAGCACCCCTTGCAACTACTGCCTTTGAAGAAAATATATTCTCCAATAAAGATGTTTTGTTTGTCTTAAACAAAGCTGACCTTTCAGATGAAACATACAATAACCTCTGGGTTAAGGAAATTAGCAAAACCAATCCTGTTATAACATTTTCAAAGAAAGAGTCCGTTGAAAAAATTAAAAAGTTTATTAAAACCTATTCAAAAGAAAAATTAAAAGAGACAAGGATACTAATAGCTGGTGTTCCAAATGTTGGAAAATCATCTATAATAAACAAAGTTTCTGGAAGAAAACTTGCAAAAACAGGAATGGCTCCTGGAATTACAAGGGGTCTTCAATGGATAAACCTTGGTAAAGTAAAGCTACTTGATACTCCTGGAATACTATATTCAAAACTTTTTAATAAAGATGTGACCGCAAAATTACTTTTAATTGGTAGTATTCCTGTAGAATCGGTTGATAAATATGATATAATTACACGTGCGTATGAAATTTTTAGTAATGAATTAAATATTAAAGAAACATTTGAAGAATTTATAGAAAATTTTGGAAAAAAGCGCGGATATCTAGCAAAAGGTGGACTTGTAGATTTTGAAAGGGCAAAAAACAACTTTTTTAAGGCTGTTGCTGAAGGTAAATTTGGAAGAATGACATTTGATAAGGAGGTGCAACTATGGATGCAAAGATAATAAATTCTTTAATAACTGCGGTTAATTCAACTTTTAACATGGTATTACAGGTAGAACCTAAGGTCTTAAAACCAGAGATCGCAAAGGGTATAGAACCAAAATATCCTATAGTCACAGTTATAGGTTTTAACGGAGATATAGATGGAAATTTAATTTACTCATTTAATGAAGAAACCGCAAAAAACGTTGTAAGTAAAATGATGGGGATGCCATATGACAATCTTGACGAACTTGCGTTAAGTGCATTAGGGGAACTTGGAAATATGGCAAGTGGTTCAATAGCAATGAACCTTGAAAAAAACAATTATAAAGTTGACATAACACCTCCAACAGTTATAACAGGAAAAGAAATACAAATTACGGCTGAAGGTGTTATACTAAAACTTCCTTTGAATATTTTCTCAGAAGGAGACTTTGAAATACATATGGTAATCAGAAGCGGGGGGAAATAATGATAGTAATAACAAGTGTTTTGCGCGAAGAAATAGTGGGGGCATTTAGAGAGTTAATGCCAGTCTTGGAAAACGGAGAAATTCTCAAAAGGCCATATATGAGAGGACTTATAGGTGCCAACGAAGTCCTCCTTGTCTACGGTCTTATAGGGAAAGTAGAATCTGCAATGATGGCCCAAGCACTTATTGATAATTTTCATCCAAAATACTTTATACATTGCGGAGGCGCTGGAATAATTAACAGCGAAAGAAAAATTGGCGATATTGTCTGTGGAACAGAATATATTGAACATGATATAAAATTTAGACAAAAGCAAATTAAAAAAATTAAAGCCTCTCAAACACTTATCGAACGTATATCCGACGTGTATAACAAGGTTATACTTGGACCAATCGCAAGTGGAGATATATTTGTTGATTCAGTAGAAGAAAAAACAAGAATATTCAACGAAACAAAAGCTGAATTAGTTGATATGGATAGTGCTGCAATTGCAAAGGTTTGTTATGAAAACGATGTTGAATTTTGTGCAATAAAAATTGCACTTGACAGAAGTGTTGAAGGAAGTACTATTGAAATACAACAAAATCTTAAAAAACTTGCTCCGTTCCCTTCAGCAATAGTTGCTGAAATGCTTGAAAAACATCTTCTATAATTGGAGGTAGATATGATAAACGTTGGATTATTCTTTGGTTCAAAAAGCGTAGAGCACGAGATTTCTATAATAACAGCACATCAAGTGCTGAATTTTGTTGATAAAAACAAATACAATATAATTCCCATATATATTACCAAAGATGGAAAATGGCTAACGGGAAAGATTCTCGAAGACCTTGAAAATTTTAAAAATCTTGAAAGACTTGAAAAAAAAGCAAAACAAATTTTATCTATTTCTGCAAAAGATGGAAAATTAATCTTACATAGCAGTATAAAAAAAATTACTATCGATGTCTGTCTTTTAACATTTCACGGAAGCAACGGTGAGGATGGTAGCATCCAGGGAATGCTCGAATTTCTAAATGTTCCTTATACGGGTTGTGGAATGTACTCTTCAATGTACACAATGGATAAAGTTATAACAAAACTTATTTTAAAAGAAAAAAATATTCCTGTAGTTGATTTTCTATACACAAACAAAAAAAATTACACAAATGACTTTTTAAATCATTGTAAAGAAGTTCTTGAATATCCAATGATAGTTAAGCCTGCAAGGCTTGGTTCAAGTATTGGAGTAAAAAAAGTAAATGATAAATGCGAGCTAGAAGAAGCAATTGAAACTGCTTTTTCTTTCGATGACAAAGTTATAGTTGAAAAGTGGATAGATTCTAGAGAGTTAAATTGTGCAGTAATGGGATATAAAAACATAGTTGTATCAGAAATAGAAGAAATAAAAAAACAAAAAGATTTTTTTGATTACAACGAAAAATACGTTCAAAAAGGTAAAAAATTTTCAAATCATATAATTCCCGCACCAATAGATGAAAATTTAAAAAATACCATAAAATCTATAGCGCGTGATACATTTAATGCACTGGAATGTCATGGAAATATAAGAATTGACTTTTTGCTATCTAAAGATAATAAAATATACGTTAACGAAGTTAATAGCATTCCTGGTGCACTTTCATACTATCTATGGCAAATGAGCGGTTTCACATTTTCTCAGGTAATTGATAACATGATTTCAATTGCTTTTGAAGCTTTTAAAGACAAAAAATCCAAAATATACTCCATAGATACAAATCTATTCGACTTAAAGGTGGAAAAATGAAGAAAAAAATTTCAGATATTACAATAAACTACAAAGTTATTGAAAATGGCACAAAAAACATCCTGTTTTTACACGGTTGGGGAGCAAATTTAAATTCTTTTTTGCCCGTTGCAAAAGAACTAAAATGCAGGTCATTTTTAATTGATTTACCAGGATTTGGTGAAAGCTCTCTTCCAAACTCAATTTATTCAAGCTATGATTATGCTAACTTAATTGAACGCTTTATAAACGAGTTAAATTTAGATAGTTTAATACTGGTTGGACACTCATTTGGAGGAAAAATTGCTTCATTAATTGCAAGCAAAAACCCATGCTGGCTTGAGAAAGTTGTTATAATTTCCTCACCTGGGATTAAGACTAAGAAAAAATTTAAGACTAGACTTAAAATTTTTACTTATAAACTACTTGCAAAAATTTTTTATACCTTTGGTCTAAAAAAAAGTCTTGAAAAACTAAGAAATAAATTTGGCTCACAAGATTATAAATCATCAAAAGGTATTATGAGAGAAATTTTAAAAAATGTTATCAATGAAGATATATCTACAGAATTAAAAAAGATCAAAAAGGATACCTTAATAATATTTGGAAAAAACGACGATGCAGTTCCAGTAGAAGTAGGAATCAAATTCAACCAGTATATTGAAAATTCAAAATTAATAGTTTATGAAAACGCAGGGCATTTTCCTTTTTTGGAAAATTTTGATAGTTTTCTATATGATTTAAAAAAGTTTATAGGAGAGATCAACAATGGATAAGGTATTTCTATCACTTTTAGCTGCTAATTTTGTTATTAGATCTCTTTACTCACTTCACATGCTACAATTGGAAGAATACTCAGAAAAAAAATATATAAGGTGGATCTTTTCTCACATAAATAAATACATAATTAATATTCTACTAATAGCATCTTTTATATTATACTTTTTCCACCCACTATTTGCTTCTTTAATATTATTAATATCAATATTTCTTGATTTAAAGCTATTTCTTTTGAAAAAGAAAAAGAAAAGATTAGTTTTTACAAAAAGACTTAGAAGGTTAATGTACACCTCATTTTTCTTATTCGCAATTTTTTTGTCTTTAACATTTATATATAATAACATAATCTATGAAATCATAACATTTACGTTTGTCTTATTCAATTCTCTTTTTTATTACATAACCAATGGAATTTTAATACCAATAGAAAGGTTAATTAATGAACATTACTATAAAGATGCAAAAAGAAAAATATCAAGGCTTAACCCTTTAACAGTTGCAGTTACAGGAAGTTATGGAAAAACCAGTACAAAGTACTATCTCCACCATCTTGTAGCCGAGCATTATAAATCTTTAATGACGCCTGAAAGTTACAATACAACAATGGGAATAACAAAAACAATACGTGAAAAATTAGATAAATCCCATGAAGTTTTTATTGTTGAACTTGCCGAAAATGATAATTATGGCTATTCTAAATTGTTAGAACTTATAAAACCTCAAATATCTATTCTAACCTCAATTGGGATTCAACATTTTGAAGAATTTGAAAGTCTGGACAATATTATTCAAAACTTTAAAAACTTTATTCTTGATGAGCGCTCAGGAAAAAAAATAATTGCAAACATAGACGACGAAAATATTAAAAATGTTTTAGAAAATATAGACACCAAAAAAGAAATAATTACCTGTGCAATCAATGAAAAAAATGCACAGTATAAAGTAGAAGAATTAAAAATTTCAAAAGATGGAGCTAACTTTGCAATTATTACTCCAAATAATCAAAAATTTTACTTTGAAACTAATGTATACGGATACGAAAATATTAGAAACCTTCTTCTTGCTATAGTTGCAAGCTTTGAACTAAAAGTCCCAGTAGAAGAAGTAATAGAAAGGGCAAAAAATATTGTAAAACCAAAACACAGACTTGAAATAGTAAGAAACGATACTATAACCGTTATAGATGACACATTTAATTCAAATCCAAAAGGATTTAAAATGGCACTCGAATATCTCTCACTTTTTGAAAACAAAAGAAAAATCCTTGTAACTCCAGGATTTGTAGAACTTGGTGAGAAGGAAGATGAAGAACATTACAAAATAGGAAAAGAAATAGCTAAATATGTAGATGTTGTATTCTTAATAGGAGAAAAAAGAACAGAAAAAATTTACAAAGGATTGATTGATTCAAACTTTGAAGGTAAAATATTCATTGTGGAAGATCTCAACGAGGTTATAGAAAAATTTAAAACTTTCTTACAACCCGGCGATGTAGTGTTATTTGAAAATGACCTTCCAGATAATTATAATTAATTAAATCCCCCCAATGGGAGGTTGGGGGGATGGGATGGTGTGGTGTCCATGTTGGCTTTTTCACTTTTTCACTTTTTTTCAAGAAGGTGTTTTATTGTTAAAACACCCGTAGTTATATCTTGATTTTCCAAAACTATTCCTGGTGGTACTTTTAAAGTAACTGGTGCAAAATTCCATAAAGCTTTTATGCCATTTCTTACAAGCACATTTGCAACTTCTTGAGCGCTCTCTTCAGTAACACATATAACACCTATCTTTACTTTAAAACGTTTTATAACTCTCTTCAAATTTTCTTCAGAAAAAGGGAGAACGGAGAGTTCTCCCACAAAGCTTCCAATCTTAACTGGGTCGTTATCAAAGATAGCTACTACTCTAACACCAATTTTTTTGAATCCAGCGTACTTTGCAAGAGCACTTCCTAGATTTCCAGCTCCAACTATTATGATGTTATCCATGACCCCAATTCCAAAAAGTTCACTCAGCTCGTTTATGAGTGGAGGGATATGATAGCCAACCTTTGGTTTTCCTTTAATGTTAATGTAAGTAAAATCCTTCCTAACTTGTTCAGGTGTAATATTCAATTTTTCAGCAATACCCTCAGACGAAATATACTCACTTTCTTCTTGCAAAAGCAATGCAAGATACTTTTTTAATCTTTCAAAAGTTGGTTTTGGTATTTCCAAAGGTTTCCTATCCTTTTTCAGATTTGACATGTTTTTTGAGCACCTCTTTCACTTTCTCTGTGGTAGCCTCACTTACTATTGTATCATCAATCACAACATTTGGAGACTTACCACAGTTTTCAACACAGAAGGTGCCCTTTATTTCAACATTTTTGGCCCATTCTTCTTTGTTTACTACATCTATTAAGTCTGAAAGTATATCATATGAACCTTTTGAGTAACAGGATGTTCCAAGGCATACTTTAACCGTTGTTTTTTTATCTTCTTCAACTGGAAGAGGTAATATTTCGATATCTTCATCGTTTATTCTTTTTCTATTTCTGTATGTTGTGTGCAATACTTCATGGGAAACATGACTTAATGGTTTTTCAAGATATCTTTCATACAATGAAAGCATATGATAGTTTTCATTTGGTGAAATCAAAACATCTATACCCACTACCTCATTTAAAATTTTTGCTCTTTTCGTTCTTACTCTTGCATCATTTGGATAAGGCTGCCCTCCACCACCAATACAGCCATAGTCACAAGCCATTACTTCAACTATATCCACTTTTAACTTGCCATTTTTAATCGAATCAATAACTTTTCTTGTATTGCCAAGACCGAATACAACTACTCCGCTTATTACCTTACCATCTTTTGTTGTAGCTTTAGTAACACGAATACCTTTTTCAATTTCTTCAGTCTTTATATCGTCAAATTCAATTTCGCTTTCTAATACTTTCAATACGCTTCCAAATACTCCACCAGTTTTTCCAAAGCTTAAACCTGACTGAGATGATAATCCATATGGCCTATCAAATGGAACTGGTGGAACATTTTTCAAGTTAAAACCACTTGATCTTATTAACTGTGATAATTCTCTTGTTGTAATTACTGCATCAACTTCACCAACAAGCTCTTCACGTTCTGCTTCAAATTTTTTAGCAGTACATGGCATTATAGACACAAGATAAATATCTTCTGGGTTTACTCCTATTTCCTTTGCATAGAATTTCTTTATAATACTTCCCAATGCCTGTTGCGGAGATTTTACAGTTGAAAGGTTGTTAAGATATTCAGGATAATTATGTTCTGCAAATTTTACCCATCCAGGGCAACAGGATGTAAATTGTGGAAGTTTTTCACCTTTTTCAAGTCTTTCTTTAAATTCATGAGCTTCTTCATATGCTACAAGATCTGCAGCAAATGCAACATCAAACACTTTTTTAAATCCTATCGATTTTAAAAAGTTAACAATTCTTCCTGCTACAACAACATCATCTTCCATTCCAAGTTCTTCCTGAATCGATGCACGAACCGCAGGTGCCATCATACCTATAATGTATTTACCTTCCTCCATTGCTTTGTATACATTCTGAAGGTCGTTTCTAAATGTTAAAGCGCCAGTTGGACAATGAGCCACACATTGACCACAAAGAACACAATTTGTTGTTGAAAGTTCATCGCCAAATGCTGGCATAACCTGTGCTTCAAATCCTCTAAATGCAAAGTCTATTGCACCTATAGACTGAATTTCATCACAAACTCTAACACAGTCACCGCAAAGAATACATTTTGAATTATCCCTTATAATTATTGATGAATAATCTATAATATTTGACTTGTCAAGTTTGTCAAATCTTATTTTTCTTATTCCAAATTCTTCTGCATATCTTTGTAATTTACAATTTCCATTTCTTTCACATGTTGTACAATCCCTGTTATGTGATGCAAGAATAAGCTCAAGAATTCCTCTTCTCATTTCGTATATTTCAGGTGTATGTGTTCTAACATTCATACCCTCATATGGTTTTATAGAACAAGAAGTCATTATTTGACCATCTATTTCAACAAGACACATCCTACAGGCGCCGTAAATTGAAGTTTCAGAAAGATAACAAAGATTTGGTATCTCTATTCCAATATCTCTTAATGCCTCTAAAAGATTCCTTGAATCATCCTTTATTATAGTTTCTTTTCCATTAACTATTATCTTCACTACGATCGCCTCCCATTAAACCAATTCTATTGCGTTAAATTTACATTTTTCGAAACAAATACCACATTTTACACATTTTTCCTGGTCTATTACATATGGTTTACCTCTCTCACCGCTAATTGCTCCTTGTGGACATGCTCTTGCACAAAGGCTACAGCTCTTACAAAGCTCTGGATTAATAACGTATTTTCTGAGTGCCGTACAGGTTCCACTTGGACATTTTCCGTTAATATGTTCCATATATTCATCTCTAAAGTGTTTTAAAGTACTCAAAATTGGATTTGGAGCAGTTTTTCCAAGTCCACACAAAGAAGCTGTTTTTACTATTTTTGCAAGGCTCTCAAGGTTTTCAAGATCTTCATGTGTTGCTTTTCCTTGGGTAAATTTCTCTAAAATTGTATAAGATTGCATTGTTCCTTCTCTACAAGGCACGCACTTTCCACATGATTCCCTCTTGGTAAAGTCTAGGAAAAACCTTGCAACTTCAACCATACAACTATCTTCAGTTATAGCAACAATACCTCCTGAACCAACCATTGCATCAACAGACTTCAACGTATCGTAGTCAAGTGGCAAATCAAAATACTTTTCTGGCAAACATGCACCTGATGGTCCTCCGATCTGAATTGCTTTTAGTTTCTTACCTTCTACTGTTCCTCCACAAATATTTTCTAAAACGTACCTTATTGTTGTTCCAAATTCTATTTCAATAATTCCAGTTAGTTTAAGAGGACCTGTAACAGAAAACATCTTCGTTCCAGGTGATTTTTCTACGCCACGTTTTCTGTAATTTTCAACACCATCTCTAATTATCTTTGCAATATTTGCATATGTTTCGACATTATTTATGAGTGTTGGATAACCCCATAGTCCTTTTTGTGCAGGAAATGGTGGTCTTGGTCTTGGAACCCCTCTTTTTCCTTCAATTGAAGCAAGAAGTGCCGTTTCTTCTCCACATACAAATGCACCGGCTCCTTCTTTTACTTCTAGATCAAAAGAAAAACCAGTTCCAAGAATATTTTCTCCAAGTAATCCCATTTTCTTTGCATCATTTATTGCTTTATTAAACATTTCTACAGCAATCGGATATTCTGCACGAATATAGGCATATCCCTTTTGAGCTCCAACTGTATATGCTGCAATTATCATTCCTTCTAAAACTGAATGTGGATCCCTTTCAAGAAGTGTTCTATTCATGAACGCACCTGGGTCACCCTCATCTGCGTTACAAACAACAAATTTCTTATCACCTTTTGCTTTGTATGTAAATTCCCATTTTAGTCCAGTTGGAAATCCTCCACCACCTCTACCTCTAAGTCCAGATGCCTTAACCGTTTCGATTACTTCTTCTGGTTTCATTGAGGATAAAACTTTTAAAAGTGATTTGTATCCACCACGTCCCATATAATCTTCTATCTTTTCACATTCACTCGTACCAATACCTTCCATAATGTAGAAGGTTTGGTTTTTAAAGAATGTTGCATCTTCAAGCTTGGTTATTTTTTGGCCTGTAACTGAATCCGTTAAAAGAAGCCTTTCAATTAGTCCTCCGCGTTCTATAGTTTTTTCAACTATTTCTTCAACATCATCTAACCTTACATGTGAATATGTAATTCCTTCTGGCATTATTTTTACAAGTGGCCCAAGCGAGCAAAGTCCACAACACCCTGTTTTCCTTACTACATCACTTTCATCATCATCTATTGTTTCAACTTTCACATCAAGACCTTTTTCTCTAATAACTTCAACAAATTTCTTGTATACCTTTCTTGAACCATTTGCAGTACAACCTGTTCCAACACAAACATATATTGACTTATCTTTTAATCTTTGTTCTCTAAGTTCTTGTTGTTTTTCTATATAGCTTAATGCTTCTTGAATTGTCTTAAACATATTATCTATCATCTCCTTCTTTAAGTTTTCTTAAAATTTCTTTTGTTTTCTCAGGAGTGAGATTTCCATAAACTTCACCATTAATAACCATTGCTGGTGCAAGTGCACATGCTCCAAGACAACCAACTTTATCTAAACTAAATTTAAGATCTTGAGTAACCTCCCCAGGCTTTACTCCAACTTCTTCTTCAATTGCTTTTATAAGGCTCATAGAACCTTCCATATGACATGCTGTTCCATCACAAATTAAAATAGTATATTCTCCCTTTGGTTTAAGTGAAAATTGTGCGTAAAAGGTTGCAACACCAAATATCTTTGCAGGAGGTATATCAAGTGCAACTGAAAGATAATTCACAACTTCTTTTGGAATATGTCTGTACTCTTTTTGCACGTCAAGAAGTATCTTTATTAAGTTCTTTTTTTCATATCCATGTTTTTTTAAAATTTCTTCAACTTTTTCAAAATTTCTTTCCATCACTGCACCTCCTAAAAATATTCGAGATTAATTATTTTTCCTCTTTTTTCAAGTATCTTCGAAATATCGTTTATCAGCCTAAATTTTAAAGAAATATCGTGTGTAAATAATGGATTTTGATGTGCTGGATTTATTGCTCTTCCCACAAGAAAATTTATTACATCTGCATCTTCTAACATCTCAATTAATTTTTTTGCCCCAATACCAAGTTCTTCTATTTGATTCTCATAATATCTAAAAACTTGTGTTAAGGTTATTATTCCTTCTGTTACAAGATCTACTCCTTCCATATACCCTATTGGCGGCGAATTTTTTGAAATTGTTCTAACGTCTACATCTATATTTTTTCCTGTTATTCTTTCAACTATTTGACCAGTTGTTCCACCACATATAACCTTCTTACCTCTTGAATTTAAAAGTTTTTCAACAACTATTCTATCTTTACTCTCGTCTTCAGGGGGCCCCACCATTATGGTCAAAACTCTTTTCTCCCTTATTTTCAAACCTGCTATTAATGCATCATCACCTTTTGAATACCTATCGAGCTTTTCTGCTAATCTAATCATATGCTTGACAATATTTTCATGTTCTACCTTGTTTTTTAAAAGATTTTTTAACTCAAAAATTATATTTTCTTCTCCAAATCCAAATGGATACATATCAGTTCCCATTCCTGCTTGAGATATTCCATCTGTCATTAAAAATATCGAGTCACCTATTTTGATATCTATTTCACTAACTGTCAATTTTTTATTTTCTACTTTTTTCACAATCTTTTTTAAATTTAAAAGCTCGCCATTTCTAAAATAAAAAATCAAAGGAAACTCATATTCAAAAATAGTACACCTTTTTTTCTTGTAGTCTATTAAACATGTAGCAAGCGTTGAATAACTTATTTTTCTTACCTTACATGTGGGAAGTGTAGATATAATAGATGTAAAAACTTCTTTTATAGGTACATCATTAAAAACCATCGTCGTTGCCATCGTAGCTGTTAACGTTGATAATATATTTGCTTTAACACCACTTCCCAAGCCGTCTGAAACACTAACTACGCACTTTTCTTCGTTTCTTTTTATCTTTATAGAATCTCCACAGACCCATTCGCCTTTTTTATTCTTCGACGCATAATTTATCTCACAAGTAATCATTTTCTTCCTCCATGTATCTTTTAAATTCCGTAAAATGAGACTTTGTTTCTGCAATAGATTCTCCTAAAAGGCTTGCAATTTCTTGAGCTAATAGCATTTGTTTATTTAAAACCTCTTCAATCTTTTCAATTGTCTGCTTCTTTATTATCTTTACCCTTTCTTCTTGCTCTAGCTCTTTTGTAACATCTGTTAAAATAAATACTTCACCACTATCCTCTGGTAAACTAAATTTTTTAACGAAAAACTTCAAATTTTTGTTATTTAAAGCTATCTCCTTGAATTCACTTTGCTCTACATCTTTTAAAATTTCCCATAACTTTTTGTTAGATAAACTCATAAAAGTAAGGCGAGCTGCTTTATTTTTGTAATTTATATTTCCATCTTTTACAATTAATATAAGGTTTGGTGTTTCTTCTACAACCATATTACTGACAGTAGAAACTTTATCTATAAGGTAAGTTATACACATTTCCTTTTCAGCCTTCTTTTCAAGAACTGCAATTGCCTTTTCTCTGCAAGTATCATACCCACACGCACTACAATTTAACTCCTTAGATTTGTCTGTTTTACCTATCGAGAATAAAACTTCTTGAATTTGTTGTTCTGTGTAATTGTGATAATGTTTTTTATCCTTGAACTCTCTTTTTAAATCTAATTCAACATTTTCTATTGCCAGTCCTTCGGGAATTTTTTTAATATTTTGAGATAATCTTATTCTTTTTTCAAGCTGACTTATATCTTTTCTTGATGCAGGACCTTCTATACACCCTCCAATACATGCAGACATTTCTACAAAATAATTCCCATCTATATCATCAACTCTATCTAAAAAATCTTTTATATTCTTTACTCCCTCAACATTAAAAACTTGTTCAAAAGTTTCTCCAAGAGTTTTTAATATTCCACCAGAAATAGGATAAAATCTTGCTAATTTTGGATGCGGCTCCTGTGGAAAATCATCTTCAAAATCAAATATATCTACCTTTTCAGATTCTAAAAATTTTTCAAGTTCTTCAAATGTTAAGACCAAATCATATTCTTCCTCAAGCTCACGCTTTTTAGCTATACAAGGACCAATAAAAACTAGGGGATAATTTCCAAAATATTGCTTTAAGAACCTTGCATGTGCGATTGCTGGAGAAACTACCGGTGATAAATATTTAATTTTTTCAGGATAATATTTCTCAACTAAATCAACCACCACTGGGCATGCTGTGCTAATCTTTATTCCTGAAAGCTTTTTATACTCATTGGAAACTAATTCAGCTCCAATTGAAGTTTCACTAATAATAGCTCCATTTTTCTTTAAATAAGAAATAACTTTGAAAGGTTCATCAAAGTGAGAAAAAAACGAAGGAGAAACAGATACCAAGAATTTCTTTCCAAAAAAATATTTCAATCGTTCATATTCAAATAAATATTTTTTTGCATCTTGCGGGCAAACTTCAATACACTTACCACACAATACACATTCACTATCAATAACTTTCGAAATATTATCAGAAAACGATATAGACTTTACAGGACAATTCCTAAGGCATTTATAACAATATTTACAATTAGCTTGATTTGAAATAATATACTTTTCCATATTAATTCCCTTCTTTTAGGAATTTTTCAATTTTTTCCTTAACATTATCCGGAGTAACACTAGAAATCAACACTCCATCTATCTCAATGTTTATTCCATTAGCACATTTTCCAAAACATAACGAACCATACAACTTAACACCTTCAAGATTCATCTCTTTGATTTTCTCTACTACTTCATACGAACCCTTTAAATGGCAAGAACTTCCCATACAAATTTTTATAACCATATAATCACCTATTTTATTCGTGAAAAATATAACGTTATTATTTTCACGATTATTTTAACCTGATAATTCAAATATGTCAACACGTGAATTTTTTAGCATACAGTCACTTAAAATTAATTTTTCTGTTTTTAAGCCTTGTTTTTGAAAAAAATCAAATTTATTAATATATATTAAACAAAAATAGAGCCAAAAGCCCTCCTTTTTATTATTCAAATATGATATTGGTTGCCTTATTTTTCAAAAACAAATTTTAAAACTATTTCTTCTTCATAGACATATTTTAAACATAAATAGCACTTTAAATAGCTAAACTTAGATAGAGGTTTTCTTCTATTGCTCTAGGTAGATTCTAAACGGGATAAACCCAAGAGCTATTCAAAACTTGAGGAATTGTCAGGTTTTCACTCCTCTTCAAAGAAATATTTTTAATTAGCTTTTTGAAACTTGTTTTTTTCTTAATTTTTTGAAAATATCATTCTTTCCCTTTTATTTTTTAGATAGTTAATTAGTTACTTTCTTTTTTTCATCTTTTTTTTACCTATCTTTAGTTAACCTTTATGTTAAATCAATTACTTCCTCATAGGTAGATTCTAAACTTTTTTGTTTTTAAATTTCCATTGGGTTATAATTTATGATATAATTTTTTTGGTAAAGGAGGGGCTTTTTTTGAAAAAATTAATTACAATTATTCTTATATCTATCTCTATTTTCTCCTTCTCAATGAAATTTGGATTCTCAACTTCTCAAGGAGTATGGTTTTCTGAAAAAATAGAAAATTTTAGAATAAGGATAGGCTATCCTTATTCTCAGTTTGGCTTGATTGTTCCTTCTGAATTCTTAGACTATGGTATAAATATAGGCTATTTGTTAAACAATTCAAATAGTTTACTAGAAGTATTCTTTGATACTTCTATTAACAATTTTTACTTTAAATCTTTTGTAAAAACTTCCTTCCACGCGCCAGAAAATTACGATGAAACTACTGAGACCGGAAGAATATACGTTGGTATGGCTCCGGCATATTATTTTACAAAAAATATTAGATTAGATTTTAATTTTGAGTATTCCGCTGTATATTTATACTATGATCCTGGAAGCGAAACTGGTTTTCCTTCTATTTTTAATACTGAAGATATTTTTAGGTACAACATTGAATTACTTGTATCATACTTTATGAAAGATATTAGAATCTTTCTAGGAATGAGTTTCAAGTATAGATGGATTGATTATCTTTCATTGCCACTTTTCAATGATCAGCTCGTTAGCTTTGGAATAGAGGTAGAAGTAAATGGTTATTGAAAAAGCCTTTCAAAATTTAATGAAAAAAAGTCCTTTCTATGCTTACCTTCTTTTAGGAGTTGTTTTAAAAGAAGACAATAATGTTAAAACAATGTCAATTAAATTCACCAAAAATGGTGAAATTCTTTTTTTATACAACAAAAAGATAAACAAAAAACCAATTTGGTTTGTTGAATCATTGATATTACACGAACTTATGCACATTATAAATCAGCATTTTAGGATAAAGCCAAAAAATAATAGAGAAAAAAAGATATGGGATCTTGCAATGGATGCTGCTATCAATCAATATATTCCAGAACTCGATGCAAGAAGTGTTCCATTAAACGTATTGATTCAAGAAGGCCATGGCGTTGATAATGAATATATGTTTGCTGCACCACCACCATTTATGATTAACAAAACCGCTGAGGAATATTTTGATTGGATGATGAAGGAATTTGAAAAAAAAGGAGATTTTGATATAGAAGCTCTGCCAGATTCTTTGGATGATCATAACTTTGAATCAGATTTACCAATAGAAATGATAATAGAAATAACTAAAGACAAAGTAGGAAAAGCATTCAACATGTTTGGAAAAGAACTTGAATCGGGACTGAAACAAAATATCAACATATCACTTCAAAAATCAACTCTTGACTGGGAGACTTTAATAAGAAGATTTTCAAATGCTAGTATAAAGGGAGACAAATATAGGACACCTTTAAGGCCAAACAGAAGATATGATGACCAACCTGGCTGGAAATATGAATACAACTCAAAACTTGCCGTTATTGTAGACACAAGCGCGAGTATTATTGAAGAAGAATTAAATCAGTTTCTAACTGAAATTGAAAAAATAGCAAAATACGATTCAAAACTTCTTTTAATACAAGTTGACCAGGCAGTTACTATGGTTACGGAGTATTCTTCAGGAAAATGGAAAGATTTAGAAATATATGGTGGAGGAGAGACAAACTTACAACCGGCAGTTGATTTAGCACAATCGCACAATGTTGAAGGGATTATTATATTTACAGATGGCCATGTTGATGTACCTGTTGTAAAAAGAAGAGTTCTATTTGTTCTATCTTCAAAGCATAATCCTGATTTCATAGAAGATGCAGTAAGAATATATGGAAGAAGTTCAATAGTAATTTTAAAGTAAAAGGGGTAGATTGTCTGTGAGAGTATGGTATGAATTTAAAAGGCTTCTTGGAAAACCTTTAAATATAATTCTAATTATTTTATTACCAGTTGTTTTAACAATAGCAAGTATAATATTTTTTAACGGATTTGGAGTTACTAGTATCAAGCTAGGAGTATATAATCTAGATAATTCACCTCTATCAAAGTTTACTATTAAGCTTGTTATGTCATTTTTTAAAGGAGGAACCCTAACTTACGTAGATGGAGATTACTCGCGGTTTCTACAAAATGGTGAGCTAAATGCCGTAATGGTTATACCTGAAAACTTTACAGATGCACTATATAAAGGCGAAAAGGTAAATATTGACTTTATCCCTAGCCCTGTTGATTTACAACTTTCTGTTGGAATTTATAATGTTTTAAATTCTGTATTTAATGATTTAAGCGGCTCACCATTTTTTAATCCACAAGTTTTAAGGTATTTATTTGTTAGCAATGAAACGCCTGCTCCAAGTTTTGTCCCCAAAACAAAAAACTTTAAAACTGATTTTGGTTATTTATTTTCCCCCGCTATTTTATTTTTATCAGTGATCTTTATAATTTTATCTATTGGTGTATTAACGGTTGTTAATGACAGAGATCTTGGATTAATTTCAATATTCAAAGTAAATAATGAAAAATGGCATGTATATGGATTAAACAAATTTTTGGCACTGTTCCTGCTAGGACTATTTGTGTCAATAGCTGTTTACATAGCAGGATATTTTTTGGGAATAAAGATAGAACTTTCTATATTCTTACCTTTATCCA
Source organism: Thermosipho africanus Ob7 (assembly GCF_003351105.1). Lineage (NCBI taxonomy): Bacteria > Thermotogati > Thermotogota > Thermotogae > Thermotogales > Fervidobacteriaceae > Thermosipho > Thermosipho africanus. The sequence goes on along the minus strand of NZ_NKRG01000007.1, from coordinate 25,460 downwards.
TTGTTGGAATAGTATTTCATGCATCACTTGCATTAATAATGTCTTGTCTTTCTCAAAACAGGGCAATTTCGAATATATTTGGCGTTTCTCTGTCAATGTTTTTCTTTTTTACAAGCGGAAGTATAACGCCAGTCACCACACTTCCAAAATTCATGTTCAAACTTTCCAGTTTCACTCCAGCATATAGATTAACTTATGCTATTAGAAATTATCAACTTAATGGCGTTAGTATAAAAAGCGACTTTTTATACCTTTTATATTTATCAATCGCAACATTTATTGTTATGCTCTTGTTAATTAGAAAGGAATTTTCAAAAAAATAAGTGGCACTTGGCCACTTATTTTAAATATCATCTTGAACATCAAGGTAGTAGTCTATAATTTCATCATCAGAAAAGAATATTTTGTATTCTCTCTCAAAGTTCTCTTTTGAATCACTAGCATGAATTAAGTTTTTAGTTATTGTAAGCGCAAACTCACCTCTAATTGTACCGGTTCCTGCCTTTAACGGATCTGTATCTCCAATTATATGTCTTACCATTTCGATTACTCGTGGCGCTTCAACTATCATTGCAACGATTGGTCCGCCTGTTACAAAATCCATTAAATCGTTGTAAAAGCTTTTACCTTTGTGCATTTCATACAATTTTTCTGCTTGTTGCTTGCTCATCCATAAAAGTTTTAATGCTACTATTTTTATTCCCCTTTGTTCAAATCTTTTTATTATTTCCCCAACTAAACCTCTTCTTACTGCATTTGGCTTTAAATACACAAAAGTTCTTTCCATATTTACACCTCCAATTTAATAAGTACATTAATATTATACAACAAAAAATCCAGCCATATTGGCTGGATTAAAAAGCAAATATAAATCATTTTATTTTCCAAAAACAGCGTTTAACAATCCTTCATTCCAAGTATTTGTTATTTTATTGTAAAGCCCAAAACCAGAACAAAATTCCCAATAACAAATTGAAAATCCAAATTCTCTAGCAATTTGACTAACCGCTTTTGTCCATTTGATTCGAGAATCCATATCTGCCTTTGAGTAAGCCCCAAATTCCCCTAAAAATATTGGAACATTGTACTTTTTTGAAAAAGAATTTACATATTCAAAATGTGATTTTATCTGTTCTATTTCATAACTTTTTGCACTCCATTTAACCCCCACTGGAAGGCGCGGGTTTATCCATTCAGCACCTTGGTGAGTAAAGTTGAATGGTTCATAATAGTGAAAAGATACGATTAAATATGGATCATTTACAAGTTTTAATTGATTGATGTAATTGTAATTTCCCCAATGAGGCACATCTACTATTACAATTCTTGTTGGGTTTGTTTTCCTGATTTCTTTTAAAACTTTTGGATACAAATCATTCCATTTTTCTGGGGTTAAATTATTTGCAGGTTCGTTATAAATTTCAAAATAAAGCTTGTCAGAATAATTTTTAAAGAAATCTGATACTTGTTTCCAAATTTCTAAAAGAACTTCTCCGTACTTTTCAGGGTTTTCATATAACTCCTCAAAATGATGGCAATTAATTATTACAACCAAATCATTTTCCAAAGCCTTATCAACTACATGTTTTACTCTTTCTAAAAAATCCTTTTCTATTGTATAAGGTGGTTTATCTAAAATATGCGCTGACCATCTAATAGGTATTCTAACTGAATCAAATCCTTTTTCTTTTATTATTTTAAAATATTCATCTTTTATAACCACTCCCCATGCACCTTCAAATGGTGCTTCAAGCGCATTTCCCATGTTAATTCCAATACCTATCATTTTATTGTAATCAAATGCCGTAAGTTTTTTATTTTCACCAAACAGCATCACAGAAATCACCACCAAAACTAATGTAAAGACTTTAAAAAAGTTCCTCATGGTTCCACCTTCTTTACAGACATTCTCTCTATTAATTTTGTAGGAAGAACAACATTTCTTGGTATCTTTGGGCCTTTTCCAAGTATTCTTTCTATTAAAAGTTGTGCAGCAGTTAACCCCATTTCCCGTCTTGGTTGATGTATTGTTGTAAGAGGTGGGCATAAGTACTCAGAAAATGGACCGTTATCGTATCCAATTATTGAAACATCATCTGGAACCCTGAGGCCATGATCGTACAATGCCCTTAAAGCACCAATCGATGCCCAGTCATTTACAGCAAAAATGGCTGTAAATTTTAAACCGTATTTTTTTAAAAAACTTTCTACTGCCTCATATCCGTCGTTGGGATTATATCCACTATGTTCTGAAAAGTATACTTGTACATCTTTATGCTTTCTTAAAAATTTTTCTATACCTTTTTCTCTATTTTTAGATGCAGGAGATTTTTCAACCCCTCTTATGTATAAAATATTCCTGTGCCCCATATTGTAAAGATATTTCATTGCACTACGTGCACCTGAAACATTATCGATATTGACAGAATCACAAAGAATTTCATCAATATAATAGTCTAATGCAACAATGGGAACACCACTGTTAATAAATGGTTCTAAGTAGTCGGTATCCCCAAACAATTCACAAAGAATAATACCATCTATTTTTCTCTTGAAATATTGGTCTAATACATGTTTTTCTTCTTCTGGAGACATTTTAGGAACTGAAACCATTATTTCAAAGCCATGAACAAATGCGTATTCTTCAATTGCCATAAGTATTTCATTATAATGATATCCCTTTAAATCAGGGACCATAACTCCTAGAGTATAAAATAGTTCTGAGCGATTCCTCAGTGATGGCATGGGTTTATACCCTAGCTTTTTAATAACTTTAATAACTTTTTTTCTAGTGTCATCACTTACATTTTTTGCGCCATTTATTACTCTTGAAACTGTTGCTATAGAAACACCTGCATGTTTTGCAACATCTTTTATAGTTACCAAAAATCTCACCCTCTTTTAATCAAAAATTCATTAATCCGTACGGATCATATCCTTTAAACTTATCAATAGTTCTTTCTTTTATTATTTCTCTTAAAATATACATAGAAGGTCTTGGAATATAAGTTTTTCTTTCAAAATCTGTATAGGCAAGTCCAAATCTTTTACCATAACCTTTTGCCCATTCATAATTATCTATTATTGACCAGTGAAGGTATCCTTTTACTGGTACTCCTTCGTTTATTGCTTTTTCTACTGCATAAAGGTGGGAAATAATATAAAAGCTTCTGTATTTATCGCTTGAATCTGCTATACCATTTTCCGTTATATAGATTTGCTTTCCATATCTATTGTATATTTCTTTGAGAATATTATAAAGCCCTTCTGGATATATCTCCCAACCAATTTCGCTTGAAGGTCTTTTTGAATTTGCAAAACCATCTTCAACACATGAATACCCATAACCACTAAGAGTATACCAATTTAATTCATAATTATCAATTTTTATAGGAACCAAAAGTCGGTCTATAACAGCCCTTGTATAATAATTTACACCTACAAAGTCAATTTTATCCTTTACTCTATCCATATAATTCCAGTTATTTAAAAACATTGCACTTTCGAATATTTCTTCATCATTATTAACTGTATCATACCACGTAAATGAATAAATAACTCCAACTGGCTTGTCTGTATGTTTTTTTATAGCATCATAAGCAAGGTTATGTGCTAAAGCTTGATTTTCAAGACTTTTTAGATACCATGAAGGATTAAAATAGCTTGGTGGAAAACCTGCACTTGTTTGAAAATAACCAAGCTGACTTACCACGTGAGGTTCATTCATTGAAGACCACATATCAACAATATCTTTAAATTTCCATGCGATGTATTCTGCGTATTTAGCAAATTCTATTGGTGCATCATCACTTACCCAACCAAGCTTTTTTGTTTCCTTTCCTTTGTGTACATTTATTGGATCATGAAGCCAAAGTGGTAAAGTAAAGTGCGACAAATTAACAATAGCTACAAGTCCTTTACTTTTTATGTCTTCTAATACATCTCTATAATGTTCAATCGCCTTTTTATCAGCTAGTTGATCAAGTTTTTCTAACATGTTAGGATCATCTGGGCTAATATCTTTTGTGCTTTCTTTAAAAATTCTTGACCATTCTATTCCAATTCTTAAAGCATTCATTCCAAATTCTTTTGCAAGATTGTGAACTGCCTTGTAATTAGTATAATATCCTGCACCATATTCAGGAAGATCTCCACTAACTTTTCCATTAATTATATTTCCTAAGTCTCTTACCCAAACAAACCAATCTGTGTTTTTGTCTAATTCCTCTTCATTATTTGGATTTCCCATTTCAAACTGAAATCCAGACAAAGATGCTCCAAATAAAAAGTCTTTAGAAAACATTTTAATCCCTCCAAATCTATAATTAGTTTTCATACTTTAGCCAGTCAATAATTTCATGTACGTATCCAAAAGCAAGGGAAACAACCGTATCAGCTGCTCCGTAATATAGAGCTAATCTACCGGTTTCTGAATCTACTAAACAAGCAACAGGAAAAACAACATTTGGTACATCACCGACGCATTCATACGGTTTTTGCGGTGATAAAAGGTAAGACTTTGACCTCTTAATTACTTTCCATGGTTTATCCAAATCAAGTAATGCAGCACCAAAGCTGTACACATAACCATTACAGGAGAGCAAAACACCGTGGTAAAATAAAAGCCAACCTTCATCCGTTTCAATTGGAGAAGGTCCTGCTCCTATTTTAAGAGATTGCCATGGCGTATAACCACTTTTCATAACGAGTCTATGCACACCCCAATGTATCATATCTGGACTTTCGCTATAGAATATATCACCAAATGGAGTATGTCCGTTATCAGAAGGCCTGCTGAGCATTGCATATTTTCCATTTATTTTTCTTGGAAAAAGGACTCCATTTCTATTAAAAGGCAAAAATGCATTCTCCATTTGATAAAATTTTTCAAAGTCAAATGTATAACCAACACCAATAGTTGGGCCATTGTAACCATTACACCAGGTTATCCAGTATCTGTCCTCAATAAAAGTAACTCTTGGATCATACTTGTATTCACTTTTTAACTCATCTCTTGTTTCCTGAATAAATTCTATTGGTTTGTCATCTATCTTCCAGTTGATTCCATCATTACTAAATCCCCTTCTTATATTCATATTTCTTGCCCTATCATCTACTCTAAATACACCTGCAAATGTATCCTTGAATGGAACAACTGCACTGTTAAATATACTGTTAGCATCCTTTGCTTGATCTCTTTTAATAATTGGATTATCTGAATATCGCCAAATGATCTCACTTGAATCTTTTGGTCTTTCCTGCCAAGGAATATTTGAAAGTTTTCCCGCAAAAATTTTCATTCTACTATCACTCCTTAGTCTATTTTTTTACACAAGCAACGTAGTGTTCTTCTTCAACCTTTTTTAGCTGAACATTTTTACATTCTTTATCCGCCAAAGGACATCTATCGTAAAATTTGCAGTATCCTGGAGGAGTTCGTCTACTTTCTGCAATGAGTTCTTCCTTTGTCCATTTCTTATTCATAGTTGGAACTGAATTCATCAACATTATAGTGTAAGGATGTACTGGATTATTAAAAACCTTTTCCGTATCACCATATTCCATTATTGATCCTCTGTATAAAATTATTGTTTTATCACTTGTATAATATCCAAGTGATAAATCATGAGTTATAAATAATACCGAAAGTCCCTTTTCCTTTAAATCAATCAAAATATTTAATATATCTATCCTTGTTGAAGCATCAAGCATACTTATAATTTCATCAGCAACCAAAAACTTTGTTTCCATTAATAGAGTACGAGCAATTAATAATCTTTGAAGTTGTCCTCCACTTAATTGATGTGGAAATTTACCAAGAATTTCTTTTGGATTTAATCCTACTTCTGATATGACCTTTTCTACTTTTTCATTCCATTTATCTTTGTCAGTTTTTGGATAAAACTCTTCTCTTACCATATCAAAAATTCTGTTGATCTTAAATATAGGATTGTACGAACTAAACGGATCCTGAAAAACTCCCTGCACATACCTATAGTATTCTTTGTTTTTAAGATTTTTAATATTCTTTCCTTGGAAAAGAATCTCACCAGACGTTGGTTTTATAAGTTTTAATATCAACTTTCCTATAGTTGTCTTTCCACTTCCGCTTTCTCCTATCAAAGAAACTATTTGATTGTCATCTATTTTAAAAGAAACGTTATCAACCGCATAAAACTTTTCTTTACCAAACGAACCAATGTTATAGGCTTTTGTCAAGTTTGTAACTTCAATCATTTTTATTCACCTTCCAACAGTAAGCAATATGATTATCTTCTACTTGAACTTTAGGTGGTTCATTATCACATTGACTCGAATAAAATGGACATCTATCTTTAAATCTACAACCCTTTGGAGGATTTAAAAGTTGTGGAGGTCTTCCTGGTATTCCTTTTAATCTTGTATCTGTATATCTGATTCCAACCTCCGGAAGTGAAGAAAGAAGCATTTTGGTATAAGGATGTACAGGATTTTCTATTATTTGCTGTGTGGTACCTATTTCGGCAACTTTTCCTGCGTACATTACCATTATTCTATCAGCAATTTGATATAAGACTGACAGATCATGAGTTACAAAGATTAATGATTTTACAATCCCTTCATCTTTGAAACCTTTAATCATTAAACAAACGGATTTTTGTGAAGATACATCCAAAGCTGAAGTTACCTCATCTGCTATTAACAATGAGGGATTAAGTAACGTGCTTATAACCATTACCAATCTTTGCTTCATACCTCCTGAAAGTTCAATAGGATACATTTTTAAAACTCTTTCTGGAAGATTTACAAATTTTAACCTCTCTATTAATCTATCATGTATACTGTCGTAGTTTATACCTTTACTCTTTAATACTTCTTTTATATAAACACCTATTTTTCTTGTTGGGTTTAAAGCATCCATTGCATACTGAGGAATTATTGATAATCGTTTATACCTAAAATCATTCATCTTTTCAAAATCGTTTATTGGTAAAAGTTCATTATCTAAAATTACGTTTCCTCCAAAATAGTTTAAAGGAGGTTTTAAAAGTATAAGGCCATTTACTAAAGTTGATTTACCACAACCTGATTCACCAGCAAGTCCCAAAATTTCATTGTCTTTAAGATCAAAACTAACGTCATCAACAGCCTTAACATAGCCTTTTAGTGTTTTATAGTACAATTTCAAACCGTTAACGGCAAGCATTCTCTATACCAACTCTTTTTGCTTACATTTCTCTTAATTTTGGATTAAATACTTCATCTAGCCCTGTATTCATAAAGTACAAAGCACCTACAATGAGGGTTATAACCAATCCAGGTGGAATTGCCCACCACCACATTCCAAGCTGAATTGCATTCCATAGAACTGCATTTTGCATCATTAATCCTAAAGATATTCCTTGAGTTGGGCCAAGACCAATAAAATCAAGACCAACAGCTGCAAGGATAGCACCACCAAATTGTAATATAAATACCATAAAAACATATGAAAGCATATTTGGAAGTATTTCATAAATGATTATTTTTAAATGAGATCTTCCTGTAATTCTGGCAAGATTTACAAATTCCCTCATTTTCAACGACAATGTCTGAGATCTTACGGCCCTTGCAGTCCAAGGCCATGCAGTAAGACCTATTATTACACTCTGTATAAAGACTCCTCTATATGGTAAATAAGATGCAACTATAATTAATAGAGCAAGAGTTGGAATAACGAGTAATATGTTAGTAAACATCATTAAAATTTCATCAATAATTCCGCCTTCGTATCCTGCAAAAAAACCTACAATTAGCCCCACAAAAGTTGCAAGTCCTCCACCAATCAAACCTACAAAAAATGAGCTTCTTAGACCAAATACAAGTTGGGTAAAAACATCTTGACCAAAGGTTGTTGTACCAAGCCAAAATTCTTTGCTTGGAGGTTGGTATCCCATACCAACATATTCTAGTGGATCTTTATATTTTGATATATAGGGACCAAAAATTGCAAGCAAGAGGAAAAATAAAACAATTGAAAGCCCAATATTTAATTTTTTATTCCTAAATGCAAAAAACATTATTTCCCTCATTATGCTTCACCACCGTAAGAATATCTAATTCTTGGATCAAGAATCATATACACAAGATCGACCGTGAAATTTGCAACAAGAACACCAATGATTATAAATAAGAAACATCCTTGAATTAGGAAATAATCTTGGTTTAAGATTGCTTGCGTTAATATATATCCAACTCCTGGGTAAGAAAATACAACTTCAGTTGCCACTTGTCCTGCAATTACTGTACCAAGTTGAAGTGCAAGACCAGTTACCTGAGGAAGTATTGCATTTCTAAAAGTGTATTTTTTTATAAGGCTTCTTTTAACTCCCATTGTTTCTAAAAACCTTACGTAATTGTTTTCAAGTTCGTAAATAACCATATTTCTCATACCAATAGCCCAACCACCTAATTGGACAATGAAAAGTGATAAAAATGGTAAAATCCAATGTTTTAAAAAGTCAGCTATAAAAGTCCAGGAAAAATGAGGTCTTAAGGAAAAGCTGTAAGCACCTGCAATAGGTACCCATCTTAAAACAACACCAAAAAAGTATGCAAGCAAAATACCAAGCCAAAGATATGGTGCACCAGTTAAGAAATACATTACTGGTAACATAAATGAATCAAACTTTTTTCTTCTTGCAGCAAATGCACCAAGATTATTTCCTATAATCCAGCTTATTAAAATTGAAGGAATTAGTAATCCCAAGGAATATGGTAATGCGCTTTTTAAAACATCAAGTACAGGTTTTGGATAAAGATAAATGCTAATTCCTAAATCACCTTTAAAGAAGGCTATCCAAAAATTCACATACTGAGTCCATAGTGGTTGATCAAGGCCAAAAGCTTTTGTAAGATAACTGTACATAACTTTTGCTGCATCAGGAAGACCGGAAAACCTTGAAACAAGAACGAGTATGGGATTCCCAGGCATCAGCCTGGGAATCAACCAATCTATAGTTACAGCGAAAATGAAAGTAAGAATGTAAATGATTATCTTATTTCTCAAGTATTTTTTCATCTGATACACCTCTTAGAATTATTTATTATCAAGCCCTAATAACATCATAACTCCACCAGTTTGCCATCTTCCTGCCCAAGTGACTGGATAGGCATATGGATTCTTTTCGCTTGGCCAATTCTTCCATACCTGAGTACTTGCTTGGAACCAAAGACCATTAAACCAAAGTGGAATTGCTGGCATTTCATTAAGGAATATAGTTGCTATTTTTTCTGTAATTTCCTTGTTTGCTTGGATATCATCCATTGGTGTCATATTCATTTGTGTAATAAGATCAAACAATTCTTGATTTACATATCTTCCAAAGTTTCCATTGTACATGTATTTATCTATATTTGAATTGAACAACCAGTTATACATAGTCCATGGAGTTGCAGTCAAATTACTATTGAAGTTATTTATAGCCATATCAAATTTTCCACTTGTTAAATCTTCCCAATACTTACTGTAATCTGGGAATTTTGCTTCAGCATTTATACCAATTTCTCTAAATTGTGCTGCAATTATCTTTATAGATTCCATCCAGTCTGTCCAACCAAATGGAACAATTATATCAAATTTAAATGGCTTTCCATCTGGAGTTTCCCTGAATCCATCATTATTTACATCTTTGTATCCTGCTTCATCAAGTAATTTTTTAGCCATTTCTTTATCAGGCCTGAATCCATATTTTTTTACTGCATTTTCTGGATAGAACTTCATCCAACCTTTAACTGGTAAGAATCCAACAGGATTTGATGTAAGAACTTGCCCTTCAAATACTTTTTCTGATATAACTGCTGGATTTATTGCAAATGCAAGTGCTCTTCTTAGTTTTGGATCATCAAGTGGTTTTTTCGTTGTGTTTAAGAATAAGAAAGCTGTATTGTCTGAAAGCATATATGGTTTATTATCGTACCATGTATGTACTGTGCTGTACATTTTCTTCAAGGTTGGGATACCTGGAAGGAAGAAGTTTGAGATATCAAGTTCACCTTTCATTATCATTCCAAGTGCTACATTATTACTCAAAACTCTTAGATATACAACTCTTTTTGGTTTTGGTTTTCCAAATACATCAATTCCCCACCAATCTTCATTTCTAAGGTAAACCATTCTATCATCACTGTAAGTCTCAAATAGGTAAGGACCTGTTCCGATTGATTTCTCATTTGAACCACTTAATATTTCTTCTTTTGTGCGATTTGCCCAAATGTGTTCAGGAATGATAGGAAGTTGATAAAGTTGGTAGGTCCATTCATGGTATCTTGGAGAATCAAATGTGAAAACAACTGTGTAAGGATCAGGAGTTTCTACTTTTGAAAGCCAAGTCCATATTGAGCTGTAGGAAATTTCAGAGTATTTTTTTGCAATTTCGAATGTAAATTTCACATCTTTTGAAGTGAATGGATAACCATCGTGCCATCTTACGCCTTTTCTAATTTTGATTTCATAGGTATTACTTGATGTCCATTTTCCGCTTTCAGCAAGCCAAGGAATCATTTCGTCTTTTAAAGGATCATATGCAAAAAGTGTTTCATAAATCAAACCAACAGTTCCTGTTACAGCATTCCATGGAGTAATTGGGTTCCAGTTTGATGGTGGCGCCCAAAGACCTCCTCCAGCATACAATGTTTCATCCCTTTTGTAAACAACATCATCTGCAAAAACGACTAATGCAAATACTGACAAAATTACCAAAAGTGTGAAAATCTTTTTCATACTACCCCCTCCTTTTAAAGTATAAATATAGGCTTAAAATACTTGCTACACAAGACTACATTTGAATTATACCAATGTAAATGTTTACAATTATAATCCTGTAAAATCTGAAATGTTAAGATAGTATAAAGAAAAATAAAAAATTTAAAAGTTAAAACATAAAAAGCCATATATTTTAAAAAAATAGAGCATCCTAGATTGGATGCTCTAAATTAAGTAATATTTACTTTCTATATGAACCTATCTTTATAACTTAAAACTTCCACGTATTTATAATTTGTTGAAAGCGCCTTTAAAACTTCAAACATTTCCCCCTCAGGATATTTTGTTAAAACAAATGTTGAGTCTTCAAGATAAACTTTTGGTAAAACCTTTACTATATCAATAAATCCATACTCTTCTGGAAAGACCTTTTCTTGTTCTATGGGTTCCTTACATTCTTGAACGTTTTCCTGACCGATTAGTTTAACAAGTGGAATATTGTATGTTTTAGAATAAAGTTCTTTGAATGCTGCATCTATTGCAAAGATAACCTTTGGATGATTTGGAAAATACTTTTCAAGTTTATATGGAATTTCAAATGCATCTTCTATATTAGCTTTTTCTACAATATATCTGTATTCTTCAATAGCTCCCATTATCGTTTTATAATTTTCTCCTTTTGATCTTTCAGGTATGATTGCTCCTTTCCCAATATTCTTGTCATCTGTAATTTCTATTACTACATACTCTCCAAAATCTGCTTTTTTAAGACTATAAAAGAACTTCAACTTAACCACCTCCAAGCATATTCCATAAAGTTATTGTAATCTCTTGAGAAACCGTATTCATGTATGAAAGAAATTCAAGAAGTGAATCTTCATCAAAAGTTTTTAAGATATCTGCAAGCTCTTCAATTGTCAGAGTGCCTTCTTTTATCATGTTGTATAGGTATTCATAGTCAATGTATTTCATAGGATCATTTCTAATTACATTTAATTTTCTATATGTTGAGCTTATTACAAAAGGAGTTTTCCCTATATCTGTATTTAATGCAATTTTACGCCAGATAGGTGCAACATCTCTTCCACCAAGTAGATCTTTTCCATTCTGTGAAATAATCATCATTTTTTCGCCATCTGCACCCATAAACCATGCAAATTGTTCCGCCGTACCAGTTTTCCCCGCAATTTCCCTACCATCTATGTATGCTCTAACACCTGTTCCATATTTTACGACATCTTTGAGTAGATTAATCATCAAATAACTTGCTTCCATAGTGCTCCTTTTTGAGGAAGGAATTACATTAACTATTCTCGGACTTGCTTTGTACTGTACAATACCATTGTAGTTAATAACTTCGTCTACAATGTGAGGCTTTACAACAACCCCACTGTTAAATATTCCAGAAAAGCCCTTTGCAATTTCCTCATGCGATGTTTCAATTGTTCCAAGTGCAAGTGTTAAATCCTCTGGATAATAACCATCTATTTTTAGCTTGTTTTTCAAAAAATCACGCACAACAATATCACCAAGCATTAAATACAGATTAACTGATGGTATATTTCTTGAATGAATAAGTGCTTGCTTGAGAGTAGTTTGACCGTAATAATTTTTTTCAAAATTTTTTGGAGTCCAATCTCCTATTTTAATAGGTAAATCAAAAAGTTTAGAGTCTGGATTAAAACCTTCTAGTAAAGCTTTGTAATAATAAAATGGCTTAACTAAAGAACCTATTTGTCTTCTTCCATTATCAACACCTTTACCATAATATCCCAATATTTCTCCAGTTCTATAATTTAAAATTATTCCAGCATTGTTCTTACCTAAGTTTTTTTCAAGTAAAGCTTGATAGTCTTTGTCGAGTGTGGTTTTAACAGTGAAACCCTTTCTAAGTGTATCAAGTGAAAAACCTATTTCTTCTAGTTCACTTATAACTCTCCAAAAGACTTCTTCAATGTACTTTGATTCGATTACGTTGTATGAGCGTACATTTGGAAGCATTTTAGCATATTTTTCATAATCACTCGTTGAAATTACTCCTTCATTCAATAACCTTTTTAGGACTATTTCCGCTCTTTTATATCTTCCCTTTAAATCTTGAGGATTGAAATTTTCAGGAGATTTTACAGTATTGACTAACAGGGCAATCTCTGCAAGATTAAGATCTTTTGGATCTTTATTAAAATAATACTTTGCGGCTGTACCGAAACCATATATTCCATTTCCCATATAAGCACTGTTGAGATATAATTCAAGTAATTCTTCCTTTGTTCTTATCTTTTCTAGATAAATTGCTATAAATATTTCCTTTATTTTTCTTTCAATTGTTCTTGCTTGTGTTAAATATAAACTTCTTGCAAGCTGTTGAGTCAGTGTGCTCCCACCCTGGACATCTTTTTTTACAACGGTATAAAAGATCCCCCTTAGCATTCCAAAGATATCTATACCTGGATGATTGAAAAAGTCTTCATCTTCAGAAATTATGAGCGCAGTGATGAGTTTTTCTGGATATTCATCTAGATTGTACCAGTAGGCTCTTGGAAAATAAAAAGGTGTTCCATCTGCATACTCTATAATAAGGCTGGATGGAATTTTAGTTTCTGGCTCAGGAAGATTCTTAGTGATATTTGTGTATAAAAAAAGCAGTGAAAAAAACACTAGTGAAAAACCTATTAAGAAAGCTATAACGTATCTCATTTACTACCTCGTTTTAAAGTATGGATTTATTTTAAAAAGAGTTTTAATGGTACATTGCTCATTATGACCAGGTAGAATTTTTAAATTTTTGTCCATCTTAGAAAATCTTTCGTTCAAAGTTTTCAACGTTTCTATCATTTTTTCTCTTGAGCCTGAAAGATCAACTCTACCTATTGTACTACAAAAAACCGTATCTCCTGTAAAAATTAGATCATCAATTATAATTATCCTCGATCCCATCGTATGTCCTGGCGCTTTAATAGTTTCAAAATGTTCGTCTATATCTTCAACATCGCCATTAAAAGAAAAACCCTGACCAAACAACTGTGAAAAATTTAAAGATGGATTAGTTAACATTTCTTTATCTTCTTTAGAAATAAAGATTTTTTTAACATTTAATTCAGAAAGTCCCATAATGTGATCAAAATGTCCATGGGTTAAAAGAACATATACTTCTTTGTCAGATACAAATTTGCCAATACCAAATCCAGGATCTACAACGTAGGTCTTGCCCTCATTTTCAAAGACATATGTATTGGTCGCAAGAGCTCCAGAGGTTTTAAATACCTGGTAGTTCAATGTCCCACTCCTCCATTTGTTTGTCAATTTCCTCTTCTAAATCTTCAAATAGCTTGTCAAAAGTATCTATGTATGTTTCAAATTCTTCTTCAAAATCTTGTGGATTTTCAAACGTATTTCCAATTACCTTTACAAGTTTTTTTGCACCAAGACTTATTAGTCTATTTCCATTGAAAAGATAAACTGTTCCTTCAAAGACAAACCAGTTATTATCTTTGACTCCAAACCTTGTTCCACGAACACCTGCCGTTACAGAATCTTTCTTTATCTGAAACCTTGATTTTGACATTATAAACTTTAAAACATCTGCAATTACTTCGCCTTTTTCTACTTCCACTATAAAGTCAAAATCCTCATTATTGCTTCTACTTCTCAAAATTTTCACTGTGCTATTTGGTTTTACATATAACTTACCCCAATTTCCAGAAATTACTGCATACGAGTTATCAAGAGTTTTTAAGATGATACCTTCATATAATTTTTCCTTTTTTGAGACAGGACTCCAGTTTTGACCGTCTTTGGAAATTGCTACATTTCCACTGAATTCTTCCAGCGTTACAAATGTAGCATCTTGAGGAAAAGAAGGCTCAACTACTTTAAAGTTATAGTCAATAGTTTTATCATTTACCTTTAATTTTAAATAAGTATCCATTGGAACAATTGGCGCTATATACGTAATAGTTGCAATATCTTTAAAAGAAAGCTCATCAATTAAAATTTCCTCTGGTAAAACACCTCCTAGTACATCTATTACCGAAACTTTAAAATTTCCCTTGCTTAAAATTTTTATTGTAGTAGATTCTCCAGTAAACAATGTAAACGAATTTGAAAACAAAATTAAAGGTATTAAAGATAACAAGAATATAATTTTTTTCATATCCCCTACTCTCCTTTAATTACCTTATCACCATCGTAAATCACAACTGTGTTGAAAATGTCTAGTTGTTGTGAAAAGATAATGTCATCTTTAAAGCCATACGCTTTTAGTACACGAGAATGCTTTCCTGTAAAATTTGGCATTTTAATTGATTTCCAAAAATTTAGAGATATTAAAGCACTATCTGATAGTTCATATTCTTTAAATAACACTAATTTTTCAATAAATGCACCTGCTACCTGAGTATCTTCAAAGGACTCTTCACCGTCATTTCCCGAACATACAAATAGTATATCATCAAATTTTTTAATGTATTCAAGAGTTTTTGAAAAATTTACAAAGGCACCGAGAATTATATTTTTTGAATGCTCCCTTGCTTTTGCTAATGCTTTTGTACCGTTTGTGGTGGTTATAACCAATTTTTTATCTTTAACTACATCTTTTGTGTATTCAAGAGGCGAATTTCCAAGGTCAAAATCCTCTGGCTTTACCCCACCCCTTTCTCCACATAGTAAAAAACCATCATTTCTATAAATTCTTGCTTGTTCAACTGTTTCCACTGGAACTAAAAATTGTGCTCCATTTGAAATAGCAGTAATCATTGTTGTGGTAGCCCGCAAGACATCTATTACAACTATAGCTTGATAATCTTTAATTTTTGTCGGGACCAATCTTACATCTAACAAATTAATCACCTCAATGATATTCTACCACAAAAAATAAAGGGCCAATGGCCCTTATTCTAAAAACTCTTTTATTCTATTAAATGCTTCGTTTATGGCTTCTAGAGAGTTTGCAAAGGACATTCGGACAAAACCTGGGGCCATAAATGCGCTTCCAGGAACAAGTGCAACTAGTTTTTCTTCAAGCAACTTTTTACAAAACTCTTCATCATTTTCCATTGGAGATTTAAAGAAAAGGTAAAACGCACCGTTTGGTTTTACAAATTCAAGACCAATTTTTTGTGCCATTTCAATTGTAAAATCTCTTCTTTTTTTGAATTCTTCAAACATATATGAAGTATCAGCTTCTAGTGCAAAAGATGCTGCATATTGTGCAATTGAATTTACAGATGAAGTTGTATGAGCTTGAATTTTTGCTATTCTTTTGTATATTTTTTTGTTTTTTGTAGCAATATATCCAACTCTCCAACCTGTCATGGCATGAGATTTTGAAAATGCATTGATATATATAAGATATTCTGGGTCAACAAAATTTGCAATTGATGTATATTTTCCATCGTATACAAGAGAATCGTAAACATCATCTGCTAAAACAAAAATTTTATTTTTATTTGCAATTTCAGCAATCTTTCTTAATACCTCTTCTGGATAGATAACCCCGGTTGGATTATTCGGAGAGTTTATGATTATCGCCTTAGTTTTATCCGAAATCAATGCTTTTAATTCTTCTATGTTTGGAACAAAACCTTCTTCAAAAGTTGTATTTAAAACTTTTATACTTGCTCCAGCTAGCATTATCATTGGAGGATAACTTACCCAGTAAGGAGAAATCAATATAACTTCTTCATCTTTATCAACAGTAGATAAAACTGCATTAAAAAGTGCCTGTTTTCCTCCATTTGTTACAATTATCTCGTCTTTTGAAAAATTAAATCCTTTTTGTTGCATAATTTTTGAGATAGTTTCACGAAGTTGGACAATTCCTTTACTGTCGGTGTACCTTGTAAAATTAATATCTAATGCCTCATGTGCTTTTTGCTTTATAACATCAGGGGTTGGAAAATCTGGCTCACCAGCTGTTAGGTTGATAACATCCTTTCCTTCACTTTTTAATTTTGATGCAAGAGCATTTATTTCCAGTGTTTTAGATGACGATATTTCATCTATAATATTCACTTGAAAGACCTCCCTACTTTATGATTAAATAGTATCTTACATATTCTTTTCTATCTTTTCCTCTTGCACTTATCATCAAGCTGTTTATATCATTGTTTATTTCAAATGGACCTGCCTGAAGATATCCATCTTTAAAAGTACTTTCAACAATTCCTTTTTCTCTAATATACACAACTGGATTTGAATAAAAAGGATCCAATTTAGCTTTTACATAAAGCTTTCCATCTTTCCAAAAATATGGCTTTTCTTTCAAAATCAATGGCTGCCTACTTAAAACATATCGAACATGTGACTCTGTTGCCCAATCTTCAAGGAGCGCTTCTCTTGGTATTTCAAAAGGTGAAATTTGTTTGTTGTATGGACCAGAAAGCTGTATAAACGCAAGTCTAAAACCATATTTTTTTAATATTTCAATCATTTCTTCGTTATAGTATCCATACGGGTATGCATAATACTTTAGAGATGTATTCATTTTTTCTTGCCAAATTTTTTGACCCTTTACTAAATCATCCTCAAAGTATTTTTTAAAACTTTCTAGATCCATCTTTTTAAGCAGTAACGGAAATTTTTCGTGGGTTGTTGAATGATGACCAAATTCAACACCCCACTCCGCCATCTCTCTTATCATATCCCATGTTAAATATTCTTTTGAAACACCTACTCCTCCAAAATACAAAAACACAGAAAATGGTACATTATATTTTTTAAAAACAGGAAATGCCTTTGTATATGTTGTAACATATCCATCGTCTACAGTGAATATAACCGCATTTTCTTCTTCTTTGTTTCCATATACATAGTCTTCTAAATCTTTAAGCGTCCAAATTTTATACCCAAGCTTTTTGACAAGATTTATATGCATTTCAAGTTCACTTGTCCATGTATTTGTTGTAGGGTATCTTTCATCATCAAAGCGATGGTATATAAATATAACAATGTTTGAAAAAGAAATAAATGAAAATAATAACAGAAAAATGACTATTTTTTTCATATATTTTCACCTCACTAATATTTTATTATGATTTTCAACGCACTTCCAATTTAAAATCTTTAAGAATGAAACGCTAAAATGAAATAGATGTAAGATATTCTTCGAAAGCTTTCTTTAAAGTCTCCACGTCATTTATTTTCATGACTTTTGCTCTAAATTGTCTTGAATTTGGTAAATTTTTTGTATAACCTGCTACAAATTTTCTAAATTCTTGGGCAGCACGTTCTCCTATTTCACTGTAAAGAAGATCTATATGATACAAAATGATCTTTTTAATTTCAGACAATGAAGGGGGTTTATCATTAAATACCCATGGTTTTCCAATACTTGCTCTTGCTATCAATACTCCATCAGCTTTTGAAATTTCCATAGCACGTTTTGCATCAGAAAGTGAATGTATATCTCCGTTAATATAAAGTGGAATATAACCTTTGTTTTTTATATTCCACGTAGCCTTTCCAGAGTACATTTGTTTTGCGGTTCGACCGTGCACTGCGATCATATCGGCTCCAGCATCAACAACTGTGTCATATATTTTTTCAAATTCATCTTTTTCAAATCCTATCCTTACCTTAACTGAAACTTTACAACTTACAGCTGACTTTACTTGCATAATTATATTTTTTAACCTATTTAGATCTTTTAATAGGGCGCTACCAGCACCTTTTTTTACAACTTTTTTTACAGGGCACCCTGCATTTATATCTATCCACGCCCCCATATTTTCAAGCATTGAAGCAGCTTTCGCCATAACAAATGGGTCAGATCCAAAGATTTGGATTGCTACTTTGTCTTTCTCCTCAGGTTTTGGAAAATAATACTCGTTTATTTTTAAATTTCTAATTACACTTTCAGCACTTATCATCTCTGTGTATGCAAACTCTGCCCCAAATCCAAAGCAGAGCTTTCTAAAGCTCCAGTTAGTTACTCCGGCCATTGGAGCAAGACCAATTTTACCTATCACCGTATACCTCCTCGACTAATTCAATAATGCTTTCTGGGACAAAACCATATATACTTTGTTTATTTTTAACCCTTTCCCTTACAATCGTTGATGAAATTTGAATAAGGGGAAGATCTAGTATATATATAGAATTTGAAAGTTCTTTTAGCACATTATTTGCCCTTTCATATAAAGTTTTGTCTTTGTATCTTGGATATACAAGCATCTTTACTTTTTTTAAAATATCTTCATATCTATACCATTTTTCAATAGAAAAAAGAGCATCTTCTCCGACCAAAAAGAAGATGCTTTCGTAATATTTTTCGTAATATTCTATAGTGTTAATTGCATAACTTATACCACCAAGCTTATTTTCAATATCACTTATTTCAACACCTTTTACCTTTTCAAATGCTTTCTTTGTTAAATAAAATCTTGTTTTAAAATCAACATCAACATGCTTGTGAGGAGGTGTTGAACTTGTTACAATATGCATATCTGCATATTTAAACATTTCTCTTACTAATTGTGCAATTATTATATGCCCATTGTGAGGAGGATTAAATGATCCTCCAAATATTACAAGACTATTCTTTGTATTCAAAAGCTCTTTGGGCAACCCAAACTGTATCGCCATCTTTTATCCCTGCCTCTTTTAATTTCTTTTCAAGACCATTTTTCTCTAGAAGTTCCATAAATTTTCTATAACCATCTTTTTGATTTAAATTCAACCTCTTAGCCCATTCTTCGACATAAGTGCCGGTAACAATAAAGTCATTGCCTTCTTTTATAATCTCAATATTGAACCTTTCAGGTAGTTCTTTCCAGAGAGGCTTTGGACGCTTAATTTGTTCGTTTACAACTTCCGATTGAGTATGGAATTTTTTACTTTCCTTAACTATTTCCGCAAGTTTGTAAACAATTTTTTCTATTCCTTCTCCTGTTATTATACTTGTAGGAAAAATTTGTTTTCCAGTCTCTTTTCTTAATTTTTCAAGTCTTTTTTCTAATTCCTCTTTGGATATGAGGTCTATTTTGTTGGCTATTATAATTTCTTCTTTTTGAGCAAGTTCACTGCTAAAATGTTCAAGTTCATTTCTAATGTCAAAGTAATCTTGGACAGGATCTCTTCCTTCCATTCCCGAAATATCTACGATATGCGCTATTACACTACATCTTTCAACATGTCTTAAAAACACATTTCCGAGCCCTGCTCCTTTACTTGCACCTTTTATAAGTCCTGGAATATCTGCAACTACAAACTGTAGTTCATTTACCGTTACAACACCAAGATTAGGTATCGTGGTTGTAAACGGATAATTTGCAATTTTTGGCCTTGCGTTGCTTATTTTTGATATAAATGAACTTTTCCCAACATTTGGATAGCCAACAAGTCCTACATCTGCAAGAAGTTTTAGTTCAAGAACTAACTTTCTCTCTTCTCCTTCAAAACCTCTTTCTGATATTTTTGGTGCTCTCATCGTAGAAGATTTAAAATGGACGTTTCCACGACCTCCTTTTCCTCCACGAGCTACACAGACAACCATTCCAGGCTTGTCAAGGTCTGCTATTATTTCCCCTGTTTCAAAGTCTTTCACAACAGTGCCAACTGGAACATCTATTACAACGTCTTTTCCATTTCTTCCATGCATTTTCTTTCCTTTTCCATTTTCACCATTCTCAGCAATGTATTTTTTCTTTTCTGATACACTTAAAAGAGTTGAAAGATTTGGATTAGCCTTTAAAAATACGTAGCCACCATTTCCACCGTCTCCACCATCAGGACCACCTTTTGGTACGTACTTTTCGTGTCTAAAACTTGCAGAACCATCTCCGCCTTTTCCACCTTTTACATATATAACTATTCTGTCAATAAAATCTGCCTTTTGCATTTATATCACCTCACAATTATTTTACCAAAACAAAAATTCCCCCTTCAACGGGGGAATGGAGCCAACGGCGGGACTCGAACCCGCAACCTACGCATTACGAATGCGCCGCTCTACCGGTTGAGCTACGTTGGCGCTATTACTCCTCATAGCAATTTTATCAAAAATACATTTATTGTCAATAAACTGCAATTTGCATTAAAATACATATATTTTTTAAATATTTCATATAATAATCAAATTTTTTTGCAATTTGACAAAAAATTTTGAAAAGAGTATAATAAATTTTGAAAAGAGGAAATAGAACAATAGGACATATCATTTGTATTAAAAAGCAAAAATTGCCGATTTAATTATTTTAAAATTTTGAATCGTTGTTCAAAATTTTTGGAGGTGAGAGTGAATGCTACCAAAATGTCCGGTTTGCGGAAAACCAATGAAGGTAACTCAACTAAAATGTGTGCATGATAATGTTACAGTTTCTGGAATGTTCACAGTTTCGCCACTTGCATTTTTGGAAGAAGAGGATATGAATTTTATAATTTTGTTCTTGAGAAGTAGAGGAAACTTAAAAGAAATGGAACGTGTAACAGGGATTGGATATTTTACCCTTCGTGGAAGACTTGAAAAGCTACTCGATAAAATGGGACTTAAACCAATAGGAGATTCTGAAGTTGATGATCAAGATGATGTTTTTGAAAAATTAAAGAAGAAATTGATTTCAGTGGAAGATGCTTTAAACATTATTAAGAGAAAAGGGGGAGAGAAAAATGAATGAAGAAATTAGAAAAGTTTTAGAAGCTCTTAAAAATGGAGAAATTACAACTGAAGAGGCAGAAGCACTTATTGAAGCAATAAAACAAAGAGAAGATTATAAAGATGAAAATTTTGAAAGTTCAGACGAAAATGTCGAGACAAAAGTAGGTGAAATAACAGTAATAGAAGAGGGAGAGGTTTTTGAAGGTGATATTAATATCGTAAATGGAGAAGCTGTTATAAAAGGAATTGTAAATGGTGATTGTTCGATTGTTATGGGAAAACTAACATTTTCTGGTGAAGTAAAAGGGGACATGAATATTGTTGGCTCAAGGGTAAAATGGAACGGGGGAGTTATAAACGGAAGTTTAAATATTGTAGCAAGTAAAGAAGAAGGTACTCCACCAAAAGTTAAGGGAGGACTTACAAGAGTAAACAATTTATTATTGAAGGGATTGTTTAAAGTATTTTTAAAACCATTTTTGTCAGGGTTTGAAATTAAAAATGGAAATTTTAAAAAGTCTAAAAAGACTCAAAAATTTGAAACATTGATTGTAGAAGAAGGTAAAGAATTTAAAACCGATGATGATATTGTAGCTGAAGAAGTAATAGTTAAAGGAAAATTAGCCTGTGGAAATCTAAAAGCAGATAAGATAAGAGCTATTGGAACCATTTCTTGTGGAAATATTGAAACAGAAGAATTAATAGTTGAAGGAACTGTGAAAACGGGAAACGTAAAGGCTGAGAATATAACAGTTTATCAGGATGGATCAATTAGTTCAGGAAATGTACATGCTGAAAATATAGAACTAAATGGAGTTATTTCATCAGGAAATGTTACATGCGAAGTTATCTGGGGAAATGGAAAATTGAATGCGGGGTGGCTTAACTGTGAGGAGAACAGACTCAACAAATAAACTTTTTACAAAGAATTTTTTGCTTTATATTGTTGGAAGATTAGTATCTTTAATAGGTTCAGGAATACAGATGATTGCAATTCCTTTGTATATTTTAGACGTTACAGGTTCAGGAGCTGCAATGGGAATATTTACTTTACTTAGTATTCTTCCAAGACTCTCGGTTGCCCCTTTTGCCGGGGTCTTGGGAGATAGGTTTAATAGAAAAAATATAATGGTTTTCACAGACTTTGTCCGCGGATTTTTAATACTTTTTCTTGCATTACTTTCATATACTAATAGTCTTAATATATTAATTTTATTTGTTATTCAGGCATTTGTTGCAGTTTTTGATGGCTTTTTTGGAGCTGCAACTACAGCCATGATCCCTGATATAGTTTCTGAGGATAAACTAAGATCAGCAAATTCTGTACTTGGTAGTGTTAATTCTTTTTCTATGATAATCGGACCAATTTTAGGTGGAATTATATATGGACTTTTTGGAATATTTGCTGTATTTTTAATTAACGGTACTTCATTTGTACTATCGGCAATTAGTGAAATGTTTATTGTATATAAAGTAAAATTTTCTAAAAGGTCTAAATTAAGTGTTTCTTCGTTTTTTAGTGAATTCAAGGAAGGCTTAACTTTCATTTTTAAAAATGAAGGATTAAAATATCTATTTACATTTGCAATGATAATTAACTTTTTAATGTCTCCATTATTCCAGGTAGTTGAGCCGTATGTTTTAAGGCAGATAGTAAAAATGAGTGCTCAACAATATGGTTTTGTGCAAACATTTTTTACAATTGGAATGCTTGCAGGAAACGTCTTTCTAATGTCCCTTTTAAAAAATGCAAAAAACAAAACTTTAATGATATCTGGAATATCTATTCAAAGTTTAGCAATTTTTGCATTTACAATATTGATTTTCCCAAACGTTCTTGTTAAATTTTCCATATGGAAATTTTTCTGGCTTACATCTATTATCTACTTTATAGTTGGTACATTTAATACTTTGGTAAATATCCCAATTTCAACAAATTTGCAACTCATGACCCCCTCTGAAATAAGGTCAAGAGTTTTTTCAACGCTTGAAATTTTTTCTCAGATTATGGTACCACTTGGTGCGGTCATATATGGATTTTTAATTGATGTTATGGCCGCACATATTCTTTTTTTGGTAGTTAACTTTTTAGCCCTAGCTATATCCATTGTTTTCTTTGTTATTGCACCACAACAGGTATATGAACCAAAAGCTGGGGGGGATTTTGATGCTGCAGGTTAAAAATCTTAAAAAGACCTATGTTTCAAAAGGGAAAAAAGTAGAAGCAATTAAAGGAATTAGTTTTGAGACTGAAAAGGGAGAAATCTTTGCAATTCTAGGACCAAACGGTGCGGGAAAGACTACAACTATAAAGTCGATATTAAGGCTTATAATTCCAGATGAAGGTGAAATCTATATAAACGGCATAGATGTTCACAAACATCCTTCACATGCACTAAAATATGTTTCTGCAGTTTTAGAAGGAAATAGAAATATTCATTGGAAGATGACAGTTTATGAAAACCTAAAATACTTTGGTCATATAAGAGGTTTAGGAGGAAAATACTTAAAAAGTAGAATTTCTGAAATTTTGGATTTTGTAGAGTTAACTGAAAAAAAGAACGAACTTGCTGGAAAACTTTCAAGAGGTATGCAACAAAGGTTAGCAATTGGAATAGCATTACTGCCTGATACTCCGCTAATTCTTTTAGATGAACCAACACTCGGCTTGGATGTTGAATCTTCATTAAAAGTAAGACAAATGCTTGAAAAACTTGCAAAAGATGGAAAGACCATACTCTTATCTACTCATGATATGCAACTTGTTGAAAAAGTGGCAAATCATGTGTTGATTATAAATAAAGGTAAGGTCGTTGTTAGTGATAAAAAAGAAAAACTTTTGGATGCTTTCAAGAAAAAAAGATTTAAAATAAGTTTTTTAAGCAATAATGGTTATAAAGAGCTTAAAAAATTCGGAACACTTGTCGAAGAAAACGGAGAAAAGATTTTAAACATTCAAATAGATAATATAGATCAATTATATGAAGTCCTTGAACACTTTAAGAGTAAAAACATTGAAATAAAGCGCCTTGAAAGTGTTATGGTGAACTTTGAAGAAGTTTTTGTAAATATTGTAAGAGGTGATGAAAATGGTCTATCTTAATGTGTTTAAAGGAACCGTTTTGAGGGTAATTTCGGAACTTAAAAGATATTATTTAAATACAATATCTTTTTTCACAATTATGACAATGCTGTTTTACTTTATGGTCTTGGGGGTTACAAAGTTTGGAAATCCTGCAAATTTAGGAGAAAGTATTCAAGCACTTGCAATAGGTTATATTGTATGGTTTACTTTTTTGGGAACCATTACAGATTTGTCGTGGACTATTATAAATGAAATGAGTATAGGATTAATTGAACAGGCATTTATTTCACCAGTTGGCCCTTCAACAATCTACCTTTTTTACCAATTTTCTAATTTTTTAATAATGATTCCTTTTGAATTTTTAATACTTATAGTTGTTTTTAAAATAGCCGGGATACCTTTAATTATACCAATGAGTTTTATAATCACTTTAATTTTGCTAATGCTTCAAGGTTATGGTATAGGTCTTATTTTAGCGGGTATAACTCTTAGATTCAAAAGAACTCAAGCATTACTAAATATAGCACAATTTGCTATTATAGGTCTTTTGCTAGGTGATTACAAAGGAATAGTAAAATATATTGTTCCAGCAAATGGTTATATGAAAATACTAAGTAATTTGATAGAAGGATCTTCTGTTAGATTTAATGATTGGATTTATATGATAACATCTTCTTTACTTTATATTTTTGTAGGAATTATCTTATTTAATTACTTTGCAGACGTAGTTAGAAAAAGAGGTGAAATTTCACAATATTAATAGCCATTTATTAATATAGTCAAGTTTTTGATTTAAGATTGGCAAAAATCAAAGACCCTGGCCAATGTAAAAAGTAAAAAAGGGCTACACTTGTTAAAATTGTTTTTGTACTAAACATCACCAACAAGGAGGTGTAGCCCAATAATATTCACTTCAATATTGTTTAACAACAAAAATTACTCAATAAATTTTCTAACATTGTCTTTGATAAATCTAAATGAGTGTATCTAAGAAAATATCTTTTTAGACAATACACTATAGATTGAAAAAATTATTAAAAAAAGTATAAAGCTCAAGA